>NZ_JBYTAH010000033.1:0-74142 GCF_058787975.1 Cupriavidus sp. FW305-26 | reverse complement strand
GACCTCATCACCGTCCAGCTCTTCATCGCCGTATCCGACTTCGGCAGCATCACCCGCGGCGCCGAGCGCCTCCACCTGGCCCCCGCAGCCGCCTCCCGCCGCATCCTCGAACTGGAAGCCCAACTAGGCGTCTCCCTCTTCGAACGCCTGCCCCACGGCATGGCCCTGACCGAAGCCGGCCGCGCACTACTGGCCCACGCCCGCGGCATCACCCACACCGTCCAGCGCATGCAGGACGACGCTGCCTCCTTTGTCGGCGGCGACCTGGGCGTGGTCCGGGTAGCCGCGCCCAAATCCGCCGTCATCCAGTTCCTTCCCTTCGACATCCAACGCTGCGCCACGGCCTGCCCCGGCGTGCGCATCGACCTGCAGGAAATGAACAGCGCGGAAGTCCAGCAGTCGCTGCGCCGCGGCACCGTGGACATCGGCATTTACGACGGCAGCCTGGGCGTGATCGACCTGCCGACCGCGCCCTATCGGAATGATGAACTGGTGCTGGTGGTGGCGCGCGGCCATGCGCTGGCGCGGCGCCGCAAGGTCACGCCGGACGACGTGCTGGACTGCGACCTGATCGTGCTCAGCGAGAGTTCGGCGATCTCGATCGTGCTGGAGCGGCTGGCGGAGGAGGCCGGCCGCGTGCTGCGCATGCGCATGCGCGTGGGCGGTTTCGACAGCATGGCTGCGCTGGTGGCGCAGAACCTGGGCGGCGGGGTGATGCCGGAGGCGATCGCGCGCGAGGTGGCGGCCGGCAGCCGCTTTGTGCGGCTGCCCATTGCGGCGCCCTGGGCGCAGCGGCAGTTTGTGCTGTGCCATCGGCCCCATGGGGCACTTTCCTCGGCGGCGCTCAGCGTGCTGGCGGTGCTTGCGCAAAACGCGAAACCAGAATCCCCCAATTAGCGATAGCCCGCGGCGGATGTATTGCGGATGATGGCTCCATAACTACAGGACGGAGACACGCAATGCAGCGCAGACAATTCATTGTGGCGGCAGCGGCCGGGCTGGCGATACCCAGCCTGGTGCGCGCCGCCGACATCGCCGGCCCGGTGCGCATTGTGGTGGGCTTCGCCCCCGGCGGCGGCACCGATGTGCTGGCACGCGTGATCGGGCAGAAGCTCGGGGTCATGTGGAACACCAGCGTGCTGGTGGAGAACAAGCCCGGCGCTACCGGCGCCATCGCCGCCGCCTATGTGGCCAAGCAGCCGCCTGACGGCACTACCTTGCTGATGGCGCATGTGAACAGCCACGCGATCGCCCCGGCGCTGCTGGACGTCAAGTACGACCCGCGCGCCGACTTCACGCCGATTTCGCTGGTGGGCGTCACGCCCAATATGCTGACCTGCCGTCCGGAGCAGAAGGTGCGCAGCGTTTCGGACATCGTGGCGCTGTGCCGGCAGAAGCCGGGGAAGATTTCCTTTGGCTCGTCCGGCATCGGTTCGGCGCAGCACCTGGCGCTGGAGATGTTCCGGTTGCAGGCCAGGCTCGATGTGGTGCACGTGCCTTACAAGGGCTCGGGCCCGCTGGTCGCGGACCTGATCGGCGGCCAGATCGACTATGCGTTCGACACCATGACCGCCGCCACGCCGTTTATCCAGCAGGGCAAGGTGATCGCGATCGCGCAGACCCGCCTGAAGCGCGCGGCCAGCCATCCCAATGTGCCGACGCTGGCGGAGTCCGGCTTCCCCGGGCTGGACGCGGCGTCGTGGTACGGCCTGGTGGGCCCGAAGAGCATGCCGCCGGCGCTGGTGCAGCGCATGAACGCCGACGTCAACCGCGTGCTGGCCATGCCCGATGTTGCCGAGCGGCTCAAGAGTTTTGGCGCCGAGGACTCAGGCGGATCGAACCAGCAGTTCGCCGCCTTCATCGCCTCTGAGTCCACCAAGTGGGCCAAGGTCGTGAAGGACGCCGGCGTAAAGGCCGAGACCTGAGCGCCGCAAGGCAATGGCCGAGAACCGACGCACGCGCGCACGCTGCCCATCCATCTATCCAGGAAGAAGCATCCCATGACAGATTTCCGCGACTCGGGCGCACAGGCGCCTGCCTCCACCTTGCCGCTGGCCGGCGTGCGCGTGCTCGACGTCAGCCAGGTCATGGCCGGGCCCTACGCCTGCATGCTGCTGGCTGATCTGGGCGCCGACGTGATCAAGATCGAACCGCCCGACGGCGGCGACCAGACGCGCGGCGCGATGGGCTTCAAGATGAAGGGCTCGGACAGCATGGGCTTCCTCAACATGAACCGCAACAAGCGCAGCGTCACCCTGGATCTGAAGACCGAATCCGGCCGGCAGGTGCTTTATCGCCTGGCGGAAACGGCCGACATCCTGGTGGAGAACTACCGCCCCGGCGTGATGAAGCGCCTGGGGATCGACTACGAGACCCTCGCCAGGATCAATCCCAAGCTGGTCTACTGCAGCATCTCGGGCTTTGGCCAGAGCGGGCCGTGGGCCGGGAGGCCGGGCTTTGACCTGATGGCGCAGGCGATGTCGGGCGTGATGAGCGTCACCGGCTACCCGGGCGGCGCGCCGGTGAAGGCCGGCGTACCGGTGGCCGATATCGGCTGCGCGCTGTTCGCCACCTACGGCATGCTGTCTGCCTACATCGGCGCCAGGGAGACGGGCAAGGGGCAGTATGTCGATGCGTCGCTGTTCGATTCCGCGCTGGCGTTCTCGGTGTGGGACACCTGCGAATACTGGGGCACGGGCCGCGAGCCCGAGCCGCTGGGCACGGCCAACCGCATGAGCGCGCCTTACCAGGCGATGAAGTCCGCCGATGGCTACTTCGTCATGGGGGCCACCAACCAGAAGCTGTGGCAACTGCTGTGCAACACGCTCGACCGGCCCGACCTGCTCGCGGACGAGCGCTTTGCCACCGTGGCGCTGCGCCTGGCCAACCGGCAGGCACTGATCGCGATGCTGGAGGAGAGCTTCGTCAAGGAGAGCAGCGACTACTGGATCGAGCGCCTGCTCGGCGTCGGCATTCCGGCCGGGCCGATCCTGACCTACCCGCAGGCCTTCGACAGCGAGCACGGCCGCCACCGCCAGATGCGCATCGAAATCGATCATCCGATCGAGGGCAAGGTGCCCAATATCGGCTTCGCGGTGAAGATGGGCGGCACGCCCCAGCAGGTACGGCGCGCGCCGCCGCTGCTCGGCCAGCATACGGAAGAAGTCCTGGCCGAGCTGGGTATCCCGAAGGACGAACAACAGTCGCTGGCTGTAGCCGGCGCCTTCGGATCATGAAGGCCGCGCTGCCGCCGGAAGGCGGTCCCGGCAACGACGGACAAGTCACGCTAACGATGCAGGGGCAGGTCGCAACGCTGACGTTTGACCGACCAGCCGCGCGCAATGCGATGACGTGGGCCATGTACGAGCAACTTGCCACGCATTGCCGCGCGCTTGCGGCGCAAGGCAATGCGGGTGCGCGCGTGGTGGTGCTGCGCGGCGCGGGCGGAGAGGCCTTTGTCGCAGGTACTGACATTGCGCAGTTCCAGCAGTTCTCCAGCGGCGAGGACGGGGTTGCCTACGAAGCGCGTATCGACGAAGGCGTCCGCCTTGTCGAGCAACTGCCGATGCCAACTGTGGCGGTTATCGAAGGCTGGGCGGTGGGCGGCGGCCTGGCCATCGCCACTGCGTGCGACTTCCGTGTCGCGACGCCCAAGGCCCGCTTTGGCGTGCCGATTGCGCGCACGCTGGGCAACACGCTGTCGGCACTGAACCTTGCCAAGCTGCGTGCGGCCTGGGGGCTGCAGCCGGTGCGCCGCATGCTGCTGCTGGCGCAGATCCTCGACGCCGAGGCTGCGCTCGCGTGCGGGTTTCTTGAGGGTGTGTACGCTGCCGATGCGCTGGAGGCCGAGGTCGTCTCGCTATGCGACCGGCTTGGCGCGCTGGCGCCTGTCACGCAGACGGTGGTCAAGGAGGCGTTGCGGCGCCAGACCGTGCAGTCGGTGGCCGACACGGATGACCTGGTGCGCTTGTGCTACGGCAGCGGTGACTTCCGGGAAGGGGTGGATGCGTTCGTGAACCGGCGCCCGCCGGTATGGAAAGGGAGTTGAACGTCTGGGCCTCGTACGCCAGCCGCCGGTGTTTCAAAATTGAAACCATCTGGCTGATTTACCGTGCAACCGACACATCGCGCGAGCGTCACGCGCCCGCTCGTCAGCCTCCCGCCACGGGTGGCCCGCGATATGCATCACATTAATGCTACGGGCGATAAAGACGCTCGAGCCTGCATGCCTGAACCTGTGCCATGCAGTGGGTGTCACCAGCGCGGCTGGCGGTGGAATCGGTGCCAGATGGCATTTGTAAGGTCTGTGCCATCGCCGCGCCGCTTCTACCGTCTGGTTGCCGTCTCAGGAAGGAGCGCGCCATGAAGAACAAGCTTCCCCCGATTGCCACACTGGCCTTCGGCGTCTGCCTGACGATGTCTGCGGCATTGGCTGCCCCGCCGGGCGACATGGTCATGGTCACTGCCGACGAGGTCAAATGGGCGGACCTTCCACTGATACCGGGCGCCAAACTTGCCGTCCTCGAGGGGAAGATGGACAAGAAAGCGCCGTTCACGGCCCGGATCAAGCTGCCCGCGGATGCCAAGGTGCCGGCGCACTGGCACCCGGGCGTGGAGCGGGTGACCGTGCTTTCCGGGACGTTCAACTATGGCATGGGCGACAAGCTCGACCCGGAAAAGACCTCGCCGCTCGGCGCCGGCAGCCTGATTGTCATGCCACCCAAGATGCGCCACTTTGGCTGGACCAAGGAGGAAACCGTTATCCAGATCAATGCGTCGGGGCCCTGGGCTTTCAACTTCGTCAACCCGGCTGATGATCCCAGGAAGAAGAAGTAATGCCTGGTGCGGGGCTATGGATGTCTCAAAGCGGCGCAAGCCGCGGGCAGGACCATAGCAGGCATCGGACGTGGCAAATACCTGATGGAGAGGGCGGTGGCTTGCGGCAATTGCCATGACATGCGTGCGATTCGACGGCTGGCGGTAATCCTTGCACTGGTACTCGCTGGCTGTGCGGGGCCCCGGACGGCACCCACGCCTGATGCGCGGAGCGCATTGGCGCCGACGGGGAAACTCCGCGTCGGATTCATATCGGGCTCCCCGATCCATGCGACGAAGGATGCTGCGTCAGGGGAGTTCAGAGGCGTTGCCGTTGACCTCGGCAAGGAAATGGCGCGGCGTCTCGGCGTTTCGTTCGAGCCCGTTGCCTACACTTCGGTCCCGGCGTTGATCGCCGGCGCAAAAACCGGGGAGTGGGATGTCGCCACGATGGGAATCAGTACCGAGCGCGCGTCGGTCGTGGACTTTACCGCGCCATACATGGAGGTCGAGTTCAGCTACCTCGTTCCGCCGGGTTCGCGCATCACCACGCTGGCGGACGTCGACAGGCCCGGTGTCCGGATTGGCGTGGTGGAAAAGAGCTCGCCGGATGCCTATCTTGCCAGCACCATACGGAGTGCCACGCTGGTTCGGTCTTCAACTATTGCAGACATGGTTGAATCGCTGCGGGCCGGAAGGGCAGATGTCATTTTCGGAACCAAGGCAGGCATGTACAGCCAGGCCGAGAAACTCGCGGGTTCGCGCGTGCTAGAGGGCCGGTCCGGCGGGGAGAAGGCCGGGATGGCAACGCCGAAAGGACGGGATTACAGTGCTGCCTACGCGCGCAAGTTTGTCGAGAGCGCGAAATCCGAAGGCCTGGTTGAGGCGGCGATCGAACGCGCCGCATTGCGCGGAGTCGTTGCCACTCCGCGTGAATAGTATGCGCTAACACCTGCATCACCCGGCTACGACTTCGTTTCCGCCGATTCCAGAGTCCTCTCAATGCCCGCTCGGGCAAGTCCAAAGACAATGCTCCGATCCACTCGGATTGTGCTTATTTTCTGGTTGTCACTTGACAACCAGTCATTGCGCATCTAGTCTCGGAGACACGAATGACCCGCGCCAGGCACCCAAAGAAGGAGATTGAGGCCGCACTCAGGCATGCAGCGCTGCATGGCTGGCGTGTCGAGCAGGCCAAGGGCAACGGTCATGCGTGGGGCCGCATCTACTGCCCCGACAACGACAAGGAATGCCGCTGCGGCGAGTTCTGTGTATCCAGCGTCTGGAGCACGCCGAAGAATCCGGGCAACCACGCCAATGCCATCCGGCGGATCGTGGACAACTGCTCGCATCAGCGGGAAGTGACAACGCTGCGCGTACTGCAATTCAGGACATGACCATGGAATATGCCTTCACCCTCAAATTTCACCTGTCGCAGGCGGACAGCGATACCGATGCGCTGGTCGAACGCCTGGCCGAGGCGGGGTGTGATGACGCGCTGGTGGGCACCGGCCTGCCGGGCCGCGTGGCGCTGGCATTTGTCCGTGAGGCAGAGTCGGCGCGGGTGGCCATGGTGAGTGCCCTGGCCGATGCCCGCCGCGCCATGCCGTCGTCCACGCTGATCGAGGCGGCGCCTGACCTGGTCGGGCTGACGGATATTGCCGAGATGGTTGGCGTGTCTCGCCAGAACATGCGCAAGCTGATGCTTGGCTACCCGGATTCCTTCCCGGTGCCGGTGCATGAAGGCAGCAGTTCGCTGTGGCACTTGCTGGACGTGATCGTGTGGCTGGGGCAGCGTGGCTACGACATTAAGCCGGAGCTCCTTGAAATCGCGGCCACGGCGATGCAGGTGAACCTGGCCAGGTGCGCCAGCCAGGTGGCACCGGCGATGGCGCGGGAGTTCCGGTCGCTGGTGGCTTAGCGGTCGGCCGTCGACTCCGCTTCCCGGCCCATCCTTTTCGGGTGGTGGTACGAATCCCGGCCTCTGGCCAAGATGCCCGGACAACCGCCCTAGCCGGGCACCACAACCAGAAGTGGAGACAAGATGGCCGAATCAGACGTGAAAGCCGTGATGGGCGAGTTCTTCGCCGCCTTTGCCCGCGCAGACATGGAGCGCATCGCCGCGTGCCTGGACGATGAGTTCGTCTGGACCCTGCCCACCGGCGAATCCGACCCGCATGGCCTGGTTGTGCGCGGCAAGGCTGCCGCCACGGACTACCTGAAGCAGCGCTTCTTTGCAGACAAGGCCAATGCGCCGGTGCTGTCGGACGTCAAGCTTGAGTACACCGGTGATCTGGCCATCATGCGCTTTCGCGTACAGGTGCCGGCCAGCGATCAGCAGCACGGCCATCGCCAGCCGCGTCGCCAGGCGGGCGGGCAGGGTGACCGCCATCAGCGTGCCGAGCAGCGCCATCGGCAAGCCCAGTGTCAGCGTCAGCCCGGTCGACCCATAGTGATGCCGACGATCAGCGACAGCAGGCCCAGCACCCACAGCATGGCCGTCATCAGCTGGTCTGCGCGACGATGCACGCCTTGCAGCAGCGGGGTGTGCGGCGCGGCTGGCGCAGAAACGGAACTGCCTGCGGCACGGCGGGCAGGGATGGTCGCGGACAGCCGTCCGGACAGGGCGTGGTCAGCGCTGGTCATGGTTCCCTCGCAGCGTAAGTCAGGAAGACGCTGCACCCCGTCCGCCTGATGGCTTATTGTTTTAATGTCTTAATTTATGGCGTTGCGCGGCTGATTATATCGACGCCTGCCCGCTGCAACAGGCTCGGCCCGCGCGCCTTAATCCAACAGCGCCACCTGCACGTCGCGCGTGCCCTGGTACGGGTTGCGGCCGTGCCAGACCTGCAGGTTGTCCAGCACCATCACGTCGCCATCGCGCCAGGGCCAGCTATAGGTGGTCTGGTCGCACAGTTGGTCGATATGCGCGCGTTCGGCATCGGTCAGGCGTTCGCCATTGCCCAGCGTGGCGCCGGTCGGGTACTTCTGGCGCTTGCGCCGTTCCAGGTCCTGCTCGGGGTTCTCCACCTGCGGCAGCATATGCAGGATCGACCGGTACAGCTTGCGTCCGGTCTGCGGATGTACCACGAACGGCTCCAGCGCATTGAGCACGGTCAGGCTGCCGTCTTCATGCCAGACTGGTTCCAGCCCGCGCTCGGCGCACAGCCGGTTCACCTCGGCCGGGTCCTCGGTATGGAACGACTGGTTCCAGCCGCGCTCGTCCATATGTGCGTAAGAGGCATCGTCGGCATCGCGCCGCGGTCCGAAGTTGATCGCGGTGCGGCTGCCCAGCGTGGCGAGCCTGCCGGCCAGTTCTGGGTCAATGCGCTCGGCCAGGTGGCGCACATCGGTGATCAGGGTTTCGCCGCCCACCTCGGCGGTCTTGCGCGAGAAGAAGGCGATGCGGCGCGGGTAGTCGCGGCGGTAAGCCATTTCGGAATGTACCGCCAGGCGCACGCTGGCCGACAGCCGCGTGGCTTCCATCACGCGGCCGCTGATGGTTTCGCGCGGGGCGCGGCCGCCGGCGTAGCCACCGTCGAAGGCCGGAAACTGCTCGATGAAGTCGGCAAAGTCCTCCGTGCCGGCGGTCGGGAAGCCGCGCAGCACGATCCCGCCATGTTCCAGGATCAGCGCGTCCAGCGCCGGGCGCACCGTGCGCGACCACTGGCGGAACTGCGCGCGGTCCAGCAGGCGTTCGCCGGCCGGTTCGATGAACAGCGGCGGGCGGCCGGGCTGCAGCACGTGGCAGCGCACATCGGGCCCAAGGGCGGGAACGGCTACTGCGAAGGTTGCCGCATCGGCGGCGGTGGCTTGGGTCATGTTGTCTCCAGTCTTGTGCTCAGGTCGAAGGCGGGGTCAGTGCCGGTAGGACGGGTCGATGTGGTCCAGCTCGCGCCGCACCGCCGCCCATTCGCGGTCGCCGCGGATGGCTACGCGGCCGAAGGCCTTGCGGCTGGCTTCCAGCGATGCCGGTGACGGCATCACCAGTTCGCCGCCAGCCATGGCATCGACCTGGATCTTGCAGGCCGATTCCAGCCAGTAGATGTTGAAGAAGGCTTCGGCGATGGTGCGCCCGCATACCAGCAGGCCGTGGTTGCGCAGGATCATCGCGTTGTGCTGGCCCAGGTCCTGCACCAGCTGGCCCTGCTGGGCCAGGTCGACTACCGGGCCGGAGAAGTCGTGGTACGCAATGCGCCCGTAGAACATATGCGCATGCTGCGACACCGGCAGCAGGCCGCAGGCCATGGCCGATACCGCCGACGATGCGCGCGTATGCGTGTGCAGCACGCACAGCGCATCATGGCGCGCGGCGTGCACGGCGGTGTGGATCACGTAGGCGGCGGGGTTCAGGCCCAGCTCTCCGGCATCGCGCTCGGGCCGGTGGACGATGTCGCCGTTCAGGTGGATCTTGTACAGGCTGGACGCGTTTACTTCCTGGTACAGCAGCCCGTAGGGGTTGAGCAGGATGTGCTCAGGCTCGCCCGGAACGCGCGCGGTGATGTGGTTGTAGATCAGGTCGGTCATGCCGTACCGGTGGATGGCGCGGTAGAGCGCGGCCAGCTCGATGCGGGTGGCCCACTCGGCGTCCGAAATGGCGGCGGGACGGATGGGATCGGTTTCGCTCATGCGATGGCTCCTTTGCGTGCGTAGGGCTCAGTCCAGCCGGATGCCGAGCTCGGCCACCAGCCGCTTGTCGCTGGCGAATTGCGAAGCGGCGTAGTGCTGGTAGTCGGCGGTATTCATATGGCGGTTGGGCATCGATTCGGATTCGAGCGCGCGCAGGTAGGCAGGGTCCGATGTGGCCTGGCGGAAGGCATCGTGCAGCGTGGCGACCACCGCGGGGTCCAGCGCGCGCGGGCCGGCGATGCCGATTTCGGACTGCACGGTGATGTCGTAGCCCAGCTCGCGTAGCGTGGGCACGGCCTGCCAGCGCTTCAGGCGCTGCGGCTCGGCCACGGCCAGCAGGCGTACCTTGCCGGCTTCGGCCATGGCGCCCCAGCCGGCTTCGATCATCACGTCGACGTGGCCGCCCAGCAGCGCGGACAACGCATCGGCGCCGCCCTTGAAGGGGATGAAATTGAGCTTGATGCCGGCCTGCTGTTCCAGCCGGCGCACGGTGATCTGGCCGAGCGAGCCGGTGCCGACCGATGCCACGTTGACCTTGCCAGGGTTGGCGCGCGCGTGCTCGACGAAGTCGCCAAAGCGCTTCCAAGGCGAGCCCGCTGGCACCGAGATCCCGTACACATAGCTGGTCAGGCCGATGATGTAGGTGAAGTCCTTGATCGCGTCGTAGTTCACCGGCTGCAGGTGCGGCAGGCGGAACAACGCCGGTGTGATCAGCGCCAGCGTGTAGCCGTCGCGCGCCGCGCTGCGCGCCATCGCGGCGGGCCCGAGCGTGCCGCTGACGCCGGGCTGGTTCTGGATCACGATGGGCTGGCCCAGGGTCTTCGATGCCGCCAGGCACAGCGCGCGCATCTGCACGTCGGTGGCGCCGCCGGCGGTGAAGGGCACGATCAGGGTGATGGGGCGCGCGGGCCAGGCCTGGGCGCGCACGGTGGCGGGCAGGCTGAGCATGGCAGGGAAGAGCGCGGCGGCCGGCATGGCCTTGAGCAGTGTGCGCCGGCGGGCGTCGGGTGGGCGGGGCATGTGGTCTCCTTGTCTGGTCTGCGGCAGCGCGGGCGGGCTGGTTGCCGGATGCGTTCGAAGCGTCCCGTGTGGTCCGGGCTCTGCGCGATCGCCGTCCTGTGCTGCATGCGGAAAAGTCTATGGCGCATGTCGGCGCGCATTGATGCCGGCGCCCGGCAAACCGATTCCGAACCGGAATCGCGGACTAAAATGCCCCGGCCACCGTCGCAACATCGCGCTATATCGGCCAACCACAGGAATCGCTGCATGAAGACCGAAGACCTCAGACTGTTCCTGGTGGTGGCCGAGCACGGCAACCTGCACAAGGCTGCCGGCACGCTGGGGCTGACCCAGTCGTCGCTGTCCAAGGTATTGGCGCGGCTGGAGGGCGAGGCCGGACTGCAGCTGTTCGAGCGCATGCCGCGCGGCGTCATGCTGACGCCGGTGGGCCACAAGCTGCTGGCGCACGCGCGGCGCATCGTGCTGGCCAATGACGATATGGAGAACGAGATCAACGACGAGCGCCAGGCGCGCGTCGGCCAGGTGCGCGTGGCGACGCTGCCGCACGTGGTGCCGTCGCTGTTCTCGCCGCTGCTTGAGCAGTTCCTGGCCAGCCGGCCGCTGGCCAGGTTCTCGATCACCACGCACCTGAGCCCGCAGCTGATGGCCGCGCTGCAGGGCGGCGAGGTGGACCTGGTCTGCGCCGCCATGCCGGACGGCGAAACCGATGGCGTCGAGTACCTGCCGCTGGGCGCGCTGACGCTGCAGGTGGTGGCGCGCGCGGGGCATCCGCGGCGCGCGCGCTTCCGCTCGCTGGCCGATCTGGTGGACGAGCACTGGGTGGCGCCCGCCACCTCGCTCTATGTGCGCAGCGGCTTCGAGGGGCGCTTCACCAGCCGGGGCCTGCCGCCGCCGCGCGTGACCGTGGAAAGCACCAGTTCGTCAGTGTCATTCGCGGACCTGCTGCGCAACACCGACCTGCTCGGCATCATGCCGCAGCGGCTGCTGGGCCAGGCGGTGGCGCAGGGCCTGGAAGCCGTGGAGGGCGATGGCATGTGCTGGCAGTATGAGCTGGCCGTGTTCTGGCGATCCAGCGCCTACCTGTCGCCGCTGTGCCGCGACTTCCGCGACGCGCTGGTGCGCTGGTGCGGGGAAGCCGGCATCTGAGCCGATGCCGGCAACACCATGCCTCAATCCAGCCGGATATTGTTTTCCTTGATCACGTTGCCCCAGTACGCCTGGTCCGCTCTGGCCGTCGCCGCGAACGCCGCCGGCTGCGTCGTCTTGACGATCAGCCCCAGCTCGGCGAGGCGCTGGCGGATGTCCGGCGCGGCCATCACCGTTTCCACATCGGCCGAGACCTTGTCGACGATGGCCTGCGGCGTGCCGGCGGTGGTGAACAGGCCCAGCCAGGCCGGGCCGTCCAGGCCCTTGTAGCCGAGTTCCTGGAAGGTCGGCACATCCGGCAGCATCGGCGCGCGGGTATTGCCGGTGACCGCCAGCGGCTGGAGCTTGCCGGTGCGCGCATGCTGGCGCACCGTCATCGGCGACAGCGTTCCCAGCGAGATCTGGCCGCCGATCAGGTCGGTGGCGATGGGGGCTTCGCCCTTGTACGGGACATGGACCAGTTCGGCGCCAGCTCCCTTGAGAAAGACCTGCATATAGAGATGGGCGCCGGTGCCAATGCCATAGGTGCCATAGGAATACTTGTCGGGCTGGGACTTGGCCAGGCTGACCATCTGCGGCAGCGTGCGCGGCATGGCGCTGCTGGCGGTCAGCACCAGGCTCGAGGTGCACAGCTGGCAGATGGCGGTCAGGTCGCGCAGCGGATCGAACGGCGGCTTGGCCACCATATAGGGCGTCTGCACCAGGCTGGGCAAGCCCAGCAGCAGCGTGTAGCCGTCCGCCGGCGCCTTGGCGACCACGTCGGCGCCGATCATGCCACCCACGCCGGGGCGGTTCTCGACGATCACAGGGCGCTGCCACAGCTTGCTGAGCGGATCGCCCAGCGCGCGCGCCAGCACGTCGGTGGCACCGCCGGGCGGGTAGGGCACTACCACCCGCACCGGGCGCGACGGGTAAGCCTGCTGGGCCCACGCCCGGCTGATTCCAAGAGTCGAGGCGGTGGCTGCCAGGGAACCTGCTCCCAGCCAGTGCAGGGCTTTGCGGCGGTCGGCTTGCATGGTGTTTCCTCCAGTCGTTGACATCGTGTCGGTGCGCGGTACGGGTGCGCCAGGGCGCCAGTGACCACGGCAACCCGCAGCCTACGAGGCAGCGCCATGGCGGGGCATCGGCGGGATGGACGAAAAGAGTGGGGAGTACTTACCCGGGGGCCTGTGCGGGAGGGTTATTGCGGCAGTGCCGCAATCCGAGCCGACGTTTCCCTTATGATGGGCGCCGCCGCTGTCTCTGCTGCTTGCCTGCCTGATCCCGTGCGGCGTCCGATCCATTTTTTGCTTTTCCATCATGGCCCGCCTCAAACTCGACCTGCCTGCCGACCAGTTCTGCTACGCCACGCACCTGACCGTGCGCGTGACCGACATCAACTCGGCCAACCACCTGGCCAACGATTCGATGATCTCGATGATCTCCGAGGCGCGGGCGCGCTTCCTGTATGAATTCGGCAGCGAGGATGTGCGGCAGGAAGGCGTCGGCATCATCGTGACCGACCTGGCCACGATGTACCGCAACGAGGCGCATGCGCGCGACCAGCTGCAGTTCGAGGTGGGGGTGATGGACTTCAACAAGTACGGCGGCGACATCATCTTCCGCATCACGCGGCCGGCCGACGGCACGCTGATCGCGATGGCCAAGTCGGGCTTTGTCTTCTTCGACTACGTGGGGAAGAAAGTGGTGGCGATGCCGGAGGGATTCGCCCAGCGGTTCCCGAAGGTGAACTGGATGGAGTAATCGCCTGCGTGGCGCTGTCCTTCAACAGCGCCACGGTTCCTGCAAGAGGTTCGGCTTACGCCTTGCGCTCGCCGCCCAGCGCCTCGGTGAGGTCGCCGAGCATGCCGGAGAGTTCGCCGGCCATCATGGTGAAATCGGCGTCGAAGCGCTCGTCTTCATCATGCGCCGTGCCATCGGCCTGTTCCTTGATCACGTCCAGCGGCGCCACCTTCTTCACCACCAGCCCGTCGGTCAGCACGAACGAGACCCGGTCGTTCCACGTCATCGCCAGGCGCGTGCAGCGCTTGCCGGCGGCGATATGGCGGCGCAGGTCTTCCGGGTCCAGCGGGTGGCGCACGTAACGCACGGTGGCCTTGCTTTCGGCGCCGGACTGCAGCTCGATTTCCTGGTCGACGGTGAAGCCGCCCGGTGCCGCATCGCCGGCCAGCCATTCGGTCATGGCCGCCACCGGCGACTGGTTGACGTGCAGGTTGATCAGCGGCAGCGGATCCAGTGCCTTGAACAGCATGCCGCGCACTTCATCGGCCTTGGCCGTGGCGGCGGCGTCGATGGCAAGCCAGCCGTTGTCCGGGTCGATCCACACACGCGTGTCGCGGCGGATGCTGAAGGCGCGCGGCAGCAGTTCTTCGGTGACCTGCTCCTTCAGTTCCTTCATTTGCTTGCGGCCCGGCTTGTAGCCTTGCTGCTCTTCGATTTCCGCGGCGCGGGCGCGCGTGACCTGGTTGACCACGGTGGTGGGCAGCAGCTTCTTTTCAGTGCGCAGCGTCAGCAGCATCTGGCCGCCGACGGTATGGACCAGCTGGCCGTTGTCACGCGGCGAGGCCCAGCCCTGGGTTTGCATTTCGAGGCTGGTACCGGGGAAGAAGGCGTGCTTCGCCAGGCTGGCTTCGACCTCGTCGGCGCTCAGCGACCACGGGGCGGAGAAACGATGGACCTGCAGATTCTTGAACCACATGGGAATTCGGCCAAAGGGACGAATTCTATCCGTTCGCGGCGCGCGGTCGCGAAAAATGAGGGCGCCGCGCGGAACGCAAGCCGCGCGGCGGTCACCGCAAGCCCGCCCTTACAGGTCGAGCTTGGTGATCTTGCTGCCCTCTAGGCTCAGGCCCGCCATCAGGCCCGCATTGGTCATGACGAAGCCGACGATGGGTTGCTGGGCGGTCTTGGTGTCCAGCACGCCGCTGGCGCCAACCGTTGCCACGGCCACGGTGGCATCGACGCCCGCGACCCAGCCTTCGCTGCGCACGAACTTGTCATACGCGTCCTGCGTCAGGAACATCAGGATCACGGACTTGGACTGCGCACCGATCTGCCAGCCGACCGAGCCGGAGACCAGGCGGTAATAACCGCGCGTGGCGCCGCCCGAGCGCAGGGAACCGTCGCCATACTCGCCGCCGACGATAAAGCCGGCCGACAGCGTCTTCGGGAACACCAGGATGCCGCGCGCGCGGTTGCCCAGCTCGCGCGAGCCCTGGACCGAGCTGTACAGGCGCGACAGCGTGCCGTCCACGCCGGAGTCCAGCTCACGCCGGCGCGCGGCCTTGTCGGTGGGGGCATCGGGCTTGGTGGTGGTGCAGGCACCCAGGGCCAGGCTGCCGAGGGCCAGACCCGCGCTGGCCGAAAGGAAGGTTCGACGTTTCATCTCGTCTCCTTGGTGTTGTTGTCGTCTTTGAAGCATAGGCGCCGGAAGCACCCGGGCAAATGCCGGACCGCGCAGAGACGTTTCCATTTGTGACGAAGGTGGTGCCGGGAGGCCATTCGCGGCAAGAATAGCCAGTCTTGCGCCCGGAACGTCCCATGGCTGAACATGGGACGGCCCAATGCGCCGTGACCGCATCATCCAGCCATGAAAAAACTCCTGACAGCCCTGCCGCTGGCCTTCCTGGCCGCGTGCGCTTCACATCCTTCGGGTTCTTCCAATGACGCCGGCGCCGCGGCTGCCGGATCGCAGTCGGCCGTCGACAGCAGCGGCTGGCAGGCGCTGCGCGCCAAATACATGGACTGCGCCCAGAAGAAGGCCAACGATAACCTGTCGGCCAAGGGCCAGCCCAAGGACGTGGCCAACCTGGCGCTGGCCGCGTGCGAGCCTGAGCTGGGCGCCATGCATGATTCCTTCCGCACCTACCTGGATGGGCAGATGTCGTCGTCGCACGGCAAGAGCAGCGCGCGCCAGGCAGCGGCGCGCGTGACCACCGACACCCGCGAGAAGGCGCGCAGCTACCTGGTGCGCTACGTCGAGCGCGAGCGCTACGTGGCCCGCGTGCCCTGAGGGCACGCGCGCGGCAGCCTGGTCAAAGCATTTCCAGCGGGCCCGGGCCGTCGGGCGGCGGGAAGATGCGGTCGAGCTCGGCCAGCTGGGCGGCCGACAGCGTATGCGACAGCGCGCCCAGGTTCTCCAGCAGGCGCTCGCGCCGGCTGGTCTTGGGGATGGCGATGACGCCGTCCTGCGCCAGCAGCCAGGCCAGCGCCGCCTGTGCCGCCGTCATGCCGTGGTCGCGCGCAAAGCGCTTCAGACCGGGGTTGCCCAGCAGGCGTGACTGCTCGATCGGCGAGTAGGCCATCACCGGCACGCCGCGCTGGCGCAGCCACGGCAGCAGGTCCCATTCGATGCCGCGCCGGCCCAGGTTGTACAGCAACTGGTTGATGGCCAGCCGGTCGCCGCCCGGTGCGTCCCACAACTCCTGCATATCGGACAGGTCCAGGTTGCTCACGCCCCAGCGGCGGATCTTGCCGTCGCGCTGCAGCGCCTCCATGGCCTGCACGGTCTCTTCCAGCGGCACGCCGCCGCGCCAGTGCAATAAATAGAGGTCGATGCGGTCGGTGCGCAGCCGCTTCAGGCTGCGCTCGCAGGCCTGCACGGTGCCGCGCCGGCTGGCGTTGAAGGGATAGACCTTGCTGACGAGGAAGGCCTCGTCGCGGCGCCCGGCGATGGCCTCGCCGATCATCTCCTCGGACTGGCCCTCGCCATACATCTCGGCGGTATCGATCAGTCGCAGGCCAAGGTCCAGGCCCAGGCGCAGCGTGGCGATTTCTTCGGCGCGCGCGGCGCGCGACTCGCCCATATTCCACGTTCCCATGCCGAGCGCCGGGATGCGCTCGCCGTCGGGCAGGGTGACTTGCTTCATGTGTCGGCTTCCTGGTTTGCCGGGTCAGGTGCCGGGCGGCACCCAACCACACTAGTTAACAACACCTGGAATGTACAAGCCGCGCGGGCCGGGATTGCTTCAGACCAGTCCGGTCAGAAAATACACCGAGATGACGAAGAACACCGCGGCGGTCTTGATCATTGTGACGGCGAAGATATCGCGGTAGGACTCGCGGTGGGTCAGGCCGGTCACCGCCAGCAGCGTGATCACGGCGCCGTTGTGCGGCAGCGTGTCCATGCCGCCGCTGGCCATCGACACCACGCGGTGCAGTACTTCCAGCGGGATCTGCATGGCCTGTGCGCCCGCGATAAAGGTCTGCGACATCGCCGCCAGCGCGATGCTCATGCCGCCCGAGGCCGAGCCGGTGATGCCGGCCAGCGTGCTGACCGAGACCGCGGCATTGACCAGCGGGTTGGGAATCGCGCGCAGTGCGTCGCTGACCACCAGGAAGCCGGGCAGGGCGGCGATGACCCCGCCGAAGCCGTATTCCGATGCCGTGTTCATCGATGCCAGCAGCGCGCCGCCGACGGCGCCCTTGGTGCCCTCGGCAAAGCGCTCGCGCAGGGCGCCGAAGGCGGTCACCAGCACCACGGCGATGCCCAGCAGCAGCGCGCCTTCCACTGCCCAGATCGCGGTCACGCTGGCGATCTTGGTTTCCACCGGCTTGGGCAGGCCCGGCAGCGCCACGCTGTTGGAAGGGCCATACCAGAGCGGGATCATCCGCGTCAGCCAGAAGTTGGCCACGCCCACCACCACCAGCGGCAGCAGCGCCAGCAGCGGGTGCGGCAGCTTGCCGGACTGGCTGCGCTCGGGCTCGTTGCGCAGGTTGGTGCCGTAGCCTTCGCCACGCGCGGCGGCGGCGCGGCGGCGCCATTCCAGGTAGCTCAGGCCCACCACCAGGATAAACAGCGAGCCGGCCACGCCCAGCACCGGTGCGGCCCAGGAGGTGGTGTTGAAGAAGTTGGTGGGGATGATGTTCTGGATCTGCGGCGTGCCCGGCAGCGAATCCATGGTGAACGAGAACGCGCCCAGTGCGATCGCGCCCGGCATCAGCCGCTTGGGGATGTTGCTCTGGCGGTACAGCTCGGCCGCGAACGGATAGACCGCGAACACCACCACGAACAGCGACACGCCGCCATAGGTCAGCAGCGCGCATACCGTGACGATCACCGCATTGGCGCGCGAGCGCCCGATATAGCGGATCGCCGCGGCGACGATGGACTCGGAAAAGCCGGACAGCTCGACCACCTTGCCGAATACCGCGCCTAATAGGAACACGGGGAAATACAGTTTCACGAAGCCGACCATCTTCTCCATGAAGATACCGGTGAACACCGGCGCGACCGCGGACGGGTCGGTCAGCAGCACCGCGCCCAGCGCGGCGATGGGCGCGAACAGGATCACGCTGTAGCCGCGGTACGCGGCGAACATCAGAAAGGCAAGGGCTGCCAGCACGATCAGAAACGACATCGGATCTCCTTCAGGGTTGCCTTGTCCTGAGGTGCGGTCCGTTGCCGCGCGGGGCCTGGCGCTTGTGGCGCCTTGTCTCTGTCAGTCCGTCAGGAAAAGGGATCAGCCGGCGACTTTGCCACAGCTTGGCCCGCGGCGTAACCTCCGGTCTCGCCGCGGGGGCACTGGGATGACAGTTGCCGGCATGAAGGAGATGCGCCGTTTCAGCCGTGCTGGTGGCGGTACTCCTGCGTGCGCCCGCCGTAGCCATAGGCCGCGGCGCGGGCGTCGATCACGTGCACGTACGACACCGGATGCAGCTTGCCCAGCAGCCCCGACATGGTCTCGAACACGGCCTCGATGAACTGCGCTTTCTCCGCCTTGGTGTTGGTTTCATCGGTCACGCTGATGTCCAGGTGGAAGGCGTTGCGGCCCTGCTCCGACAGCGGCACGTCGGCGATGATCCAGCTGTCGTGCGGGATGTACTGGACCGTGACGGCAATCACCTCGCGCTTCTTGCCGAGCACGCGCTCGGTCAGGTCGGCGATCGCCCTGGCGCTGCGGCGGGTGAGGTCGGCATCGGGTTGGCCGGACAGGTGCAGGACGATGTGGGGCATGGCTGGCTCCTTGGTTTTTCGTGGGTTGGTGATGCCATGGTAGGGGGTGGTGTAGTATTGGAAAAGCGGGAATATTCGATGCGTACCATCGGATTATCCGAAGTAATGCCACCCTTGCCGGAGCCTTGCCATGCGTGGATTCGAAACCGACCAGTTACGCACCTTTGTCACGGTCGCGGACAGCGGCAGCCTGTCGGCGGCCGCGCCCAGGCTGTTCCTGTCGCAGTCGTCGGTCAGCGAGCAGCTGCGCAAGCTGGAGGAGCGCGCCGGCGTGCCGCTGCTGTCGCGCGGCCGGCATGGCGCGGTGCCGACGCCGGCGGGCGAGCGGCTGCTGGAACACGCGCGGCGCATCCTGGCGCTCAACGAGCTGGCCCTGCAGGACCTGCGCGGCCACGCGCTGGCGGGCGAACTGCGGCTGGCCGTGACCGACTACTTCCGCCCGGGCGAGATCGCCGGCATGTTGCGGCGCCTGCGCGAGCGCTACCCCTACCTGCGCCTGCACGTGACGGTGATGAAGAGCGCGGCGATCGACGCCGCCGCGGAGATGGACACCTTCGATATCGGCCTCAGCATGCGCCTGCCGGGCACGCGCGGGCAGGGCACGCGCGGCACTGTGCTGCGGCGTGAGCCGCTGGCCTGGGTAGCCGCGCCGGCCGAGGCCGACAGCCTGTCCGCGACGCTGCCGCTGGTGCTGCTGCCCGATACCTGCTCGCTGCATCAGTACGTGGTGCAGCTGCTGCTGCGCAAGCGGCTTCCGTTCGAGATTGCACACTCCGCGTCAGGCGTGGCGGGGCTGCATCTGGCACTGGCGGCGGGGCTTGGGATGTCGTGCCTGAACGCCTCGGCGATTGGCCCCGGCGTGGCGCCGCTGGACGCCGCCACCATTGCACGGCTGGGGCTGCCGCGGCTGCCTGAGGCGGAGTTCTTCCTGCTGCCCGCGCGGCGCGGGGAGTCAGCGTTTGTAGCCGAGGCGCGCGATGCGCTTGCCGGGCAGCTGGGCTAAGAGACGGGCATTCAGTACGACACCTCAAGTCGGGGAATGGATCACAAGACGGACTGTGGCAACCGCTACTTGTGTCGAAAGCAACATATATTGATCGCGAATAGGAATAATTCGCAATCTCGTTGACCCTGACAATCCTGTAATCGATAATGCGCCCGCGTTTTCAAAACTATTACAGCCGATTACAGGGAAATGAGAATAAAACTTCACCCGATCTGTGCCGCGGTGGCGGGGAGCTTCGTATTTCAACCGGTGCTGACGTGGGCCCAGGCCGCGCCAGGCGCTTCGGCGCAGTTGCCTGAGGTCACGGTCAGGGCCGATGTCAGCCGCGAGCTTGGCACCGGCTATAACCCGCCCAATGCGGTCAGCGCGACCAAGACCGAGGCGCCGCTGCGCGACATCCCGCAGACCGTCAACGTGGTCACCGCCGATGTCATGCGCGACCAGCACGCCACTTCGATGCAGGATGCGCTGAAGAACGTGCCGGGCGTGTCGTTCTCGCACGGCGACGGCCAGCGCGACCAGGTGTCGATCCGCGGCTTTTCCGCCATCGCCGACCAGTTCGTCGACGGCATCCGCGACGATGCGCTGTACTTCCGCGACATGTCCAATGTCGACCGCGTCGAAGTCATCAAGGGACCGGCGGCGGTGCTGTACGGGCGCGGCTCGTCGGGCGGCCTGATCAACCGCGTGACCAAGAAGCCGGGCATCGACGTCACCGACTTCGCGCTCAGCTACGGCATGTGGGCCGACCGCCGTGCCGAAGCCGACGTGGGCCGCGTGTTTGCCGACGGCGCCGCCGCCTTCCGCGTGACCGGCGCGGTGGAGAAGGCCAATAGCTACCGCTCGCAGCAGTTCCTGGACCGCTCGGCGATCGCGCCGTCGCTGGAGCTGCGCATCGCTCCCGAAACCACCGTGCTGTTCCAGGCAGACTACCTGGAAGACCGCCGCGTGACCGACTTTGGCATCCCGGCCTACAAGGGCCGTCCGGTGGACGTGCCGGCCTCGCGCTACTACGGCGCGGCCAATGCGCGCGATGCCGACTACTCGCAGTCGCGCGTGTTCTCCGGCACCGCCACGGTCAACCATCGCTTCAATGAGAACTGGTCGATCCGCAACGCCACGCGCTACTACCACTACTCGCTGGACCGCAACAACACGCTGACCAACACGGTGAACGAGGCGGCGCGCACCCTCACCATGAACCACGGCAATGTCCGCCGCGAGGAACATGGCTGGTTCAACCAGACCGACCTGACCCAGAAGGCCACCTTCCTGGGCATGAAGCACGAGATCCTGTACGGCATGGAGATCGGCCAGCAGAACAAGGACCAGGTCAACAACACCAAGCCGGTGGTCGGCGCCAACGGCCTGCCGATCGCTTTCGACCTGTTCAACCCGGTGTTGGTGGCGCTGCCGCGCCAGGCACCCGGCACGCCGGGCACGTCGAACCTTGGCGTGTTCAATACCCTGGCGTTCTACACCCAGGACATGATCACCTTCAGCGAGCAGTGGAAGGCGCTGCTGGGCGTGCGCTACGACAACTTCCAGCAGGAGACGCAGACCCGCATCGCCGGCCAGCGCAACCTGTCGCGCACCGACACCGCCTGGAGCCCGCGCGCCGGTCTGGTGTGGCAGCCGTCGAAGTCGCAGTCGTACTACGTGTCCTGGAGCAAGTCGTTCCAGCCCTCCGGCGAGGCTTTCGCGCTGGCGGCCAACAATGCCGACCTGGCACCGGAGACCACCAACAACACCGAGGTGGGCGCAAAGTACGACTGGCTGAACGGCAAGGCGAGCACGACGATCTCGGTGTTCAGGCTGGAGCGCAGCAATATCAAGATCGCCAACGCCACCAACACGGCGCTGCTGCCGATCGGCGAACAGCGCACCGACGGCATCGAGATCTCCGGCGCGGCTGAACTCGGCGGCGGCTGGCGCATGCTGGCCGGCTACGCCTACCTGGATGCCACCGTCACCAAGTCCACCGCCGCGCTGCAGGGCAAGCGCGCCACCATCACGCCGCGCCACTCCGGCAACGCGTGGCTGACCAAGGACCTGGGCCACGGCTTCGGCGTTGGCGCCGGCCTGAACCTGGTGGGCGCGCGCTATGCCGACCCGCTGAACACCGTGACGCTGCCCGGCTATGTCACCGCCGATGCGATGGCCTGGTACCGCCGCGGCGCCTTCGAGGCACAGCTGAACCTGTACAACCTGTTCGACAAGGGCTACATCGTGTCCGCGCATGGCACCAGCCCCAACCTGAACATGCCGGGTGCCCCGCGCAGCGTGATGGCCACCCTGCGCTACCGGATGTAAAGCGCAGCATCGTGGACAAAAAAACCGGGCGGTGATGAACCGCCCGGTTTTTTTTCGACTGCCGTTTCTCGTTCGGCGGGGACACGCAACGGCATGCCCCGGAGAAACCCTGAGTCCCGCGCCGTGCCGGCAGGGTCAGTGGTCGCGTTCCCAGGTCTGGGTGCGGCCGATCAGGCTGATGCCGATGAAGCCGCGTACGTTGAGCTTGTTGCCGTCCTCGGCCAGCGACATCTTGCTCTTGTAGACCTTGCCGTTCTCCGGATCGAGGATCTCGCCGCCGCTCCACTCGTTGTCGCCGGTCTTGCGCAGGCCGGAGAGGATGGTCATGCCGATGACGGGCTGGTCCTTGCGTGCGTCGGTGCACTTGTCGCACACGCGCGGCTTGCCGTCGCTCTCGACGAAGGTCTTGACCAGGCGTCCGCTGAAGACGCCGTTCTTCTCGGTGATCTCCACCAGCCCGCGCGGCTTGCCGGTGTTGTCGTCGATGGTCTTCCACATGCCGCTGGGCGTGGCCTGCGCCATCGCCGCGGCGCTGCCGAGCAGGGTTGCGGCGATCACGGCGGCGCGCAGGGTCGAAGCAAGGGGGGAATGGATGCGCATGATGTCTCCTTTGAGGTTCGTAGCCACGCCAATCTACTGGCGCCGGGGGCGCGCCGCAATCCGGCGCGGCGCGGCGCGCGCCTTTCCGCGGCCATTGCCTGCTACCCGGAAAGCCGCATGCAGCCGCCGTTTGCGGGTTATTGTGATGCAGCAAAAGGCGCCGGCGGGCGGGCGCTGAAGCAATCCTCTAAGCGGACGTACGACGCGCTGCCGGCAGGGCGAGGCGAGTGGCGCGCAGAGTCGCGAGGGTGAGAGCGCGAACACGCGAGGCACGGCGCGCGCGATCCGGATCGCTCGGCAAGCGCGCGGATCGAACACGCATGCCGATGGCTTGATCGAAGCGTCTGCCGAAGTGTTGCCGCGATGCTTCGCGAGCGTCGCGGCTTGGCTCGATCGCAACGCTTTGATGACCTCGCGATGCCTTCGCGCTGTTGCGTCGATGCAAACCGTTGCGTGCACGCATCACTCTTGGATGGTGCGTGCGACGGTGTCGCGCGAAGCGCGAAGCGAGCATGGCCGAGGCCTGGTCGCATAACGGCGCGTGCGTGCGCTGCCGACTGTGTAAAGCATGCAGGGCGTGTGTCGCGCAGCGCGGCGCGCGCGCGATCAGGAACGTGTCCGCGCCAGTCGAAGGCTGCCGCACGCGTATCGGTGCATCGCCCGCAAAGCCTTTGTCCATGCGGCTTTTCGGAAAACGCGATGACGCGCGCAGCGGCATTGCGCAGTCGTCAGGCGCGCGTTGCGATGCTGGTCGTCAGGGTTTGTCGCGGCGTGTAAAAGCTGCGATGCGCGGTGCGTGCGATGGGGTGTCGCGCTGCATGTGCGAGCGTACGAAACGAGCGTCGGCACCAGCGTGCGAGCGACGCGTTGCGATGCTATCGGCAACGTCTTCGTGACCCTGCGCGTGAGAACTAGTTCGAGCGATACATGCAGGCAAGTTTTTTTGCACTTTTTTCTTAACATCATCGTGCAAACGAATTATGATTCGCCTTGACAAGAGTCTCACTTCATTGCAGAGAAGCAGGAAGCAAGATGGAACGACGAGCGCGATGCGCGCTTCGATGCAGTGACGAAGGTAGTAGCTGAGGAGCACGAGAACTTTGACGCAGACCAGGCCGGACCGGCTTCTTAAAACGCGTGCAGTCTCCCTTGGTCCATTAACGGGTTGGACCCGCTACCACCGAATGAATGCCGTCTGCCGTGCGCGAGGCCAAGCCCGCACCGCAGGCCAGCTGTCCGATATCTCCTCATTTCTGGCCGTGCGCCGGCTCAACGGGCGGTGCGGGCTGATCGAATATTCCAGGGCGCGGCACGTGCCCGAGACCCGCTTGCGGGCTCGCTCCGGCCGCCAAGTCACCGCCAGGGGCGGTGCGCCTGCAACCAAATTCATTAGCGTGCAGCAGTGGTCGGGCCGCACGCCGATGAATCGCTCGCTCGACTGGGGCCGCGCTGCTGTAGTGCGCCTCGGGTCGGTCGGGTCGCCAACTTAGGTCATTCGATATTCACTCTCTAGTGAAGGAGTTATCCATGGCAACTGCTGCAAAGAAAAAGCCGGCGGCTAAGAAGGCCGCCAAGCCGGCCGCCAAGAAGGCTGCTGTGAAGAAGGTAGCCGCCAAGAAGGCAGCACCGGCCGCCAAGAAGGCACCGGCCAAGAAGGCCGCTGTGAAGAAGGTCGCAGCCAAGAAGGCGCCGGCCAAGAAGGCCGCCGCCAAGAAGGCCCCGGCCAAGAAGGCCGCGGTGAAGAAGGTAGCCGCCAAGAAGGTCGCGACCAAGAAGGTTGCAGCCAAGAAGGCTCCGGCCAAGAAGGCCGCGGTGAAGAAGGTAGCCGCCAAGAAGGTCGTGGCCAAGAAGGCTGTCGCCAAGAAGGCTCCGGCCAAGAAGGCTGCAGTGAAGAAGGTTGCTGCCAAGAAGGCTGCGCCGGCCAAGAAGGCTGCCGCCAAGAAGCCGGCTGCCAAGAAGGCTGCTGCCAAGAAGCCGGCTGCCAAGAAGGCTGCCGCCAAGCCTGCCGCGGCCCCTGCCGTTGCTCCCGCTTCGGCTGCCAAGACCGCGCTGAACCCGGCTGCTGCCTGGCCGTTCCCGACGGGCAACCGTCCGTAAGCTGCTCCGCCACGGAGTGGACCTTACACGTTCCGCAAGGAACCGCACCGGCACGCAGCGCGTGCCCGCATGACCGGATACTGCGTATCCGGTCCGCAAGACACCAGGTCTTGCCGACCCGCCGATGGCATCCGCCCGGCGGGTTTTTTCATGGGCGCGCGCCCGCGCGCGGAGCGGTCCGCCGCAATGTTACGGAATTGCAAAGCCGAAAAAAAGCGCCGCGACCCTTGCAGGTGCGGCGCGTTCTGCTGCGCCCTGGCGCGGCCCTGCGGGGCCGCGAGGGCTCAGTGCGTGACCCGGGTCACGCCGCCCGAGGACAGCAGCCGTACGCGTTCGCCAGGGCGGAAGGCTTCGTCGGCCTCCTGCGTGATCGCGCGCATCTCGCCGTTGTCCAGGCGCACGGTGATTTCCAGCCCGCGGCGCTGGTTGATCTTGTTCTCGGCCGCGCTGCCGGCAATGCCGCCGAGCACCGCACCAAGGATCCCGGCCGCCACCGCGCCGTTGCCGCCGCCGATGGTGCTGCCTGCGGCAATGCCGCCGATGGCACCGCCCGCGAGCGTGCCGGCACCGCTCTGGCCACCCTGGATGGTGACCTCGCGGATGCCTTCGACCACGCCGTAGCGCACGGTCTGTTCACGCTGCGCCTGGCCCGTGCCATAGACGCTGTTGGAGCTGGATTGGGTAGCGCAGCCGGCAACCAGGGCGGTGACGGCAAGGACGGCAACGGCACCGCCACGTAGCTTGTTGTTCATGTCGTTTCCCGAGAAGAAGCCACGCGCTGGCCGCAGGTCAGGCGTAGCGGTACCCGAATGCAGACTGGAACCGGTTGCCGATTTCCTCGCGCGACAACCAGTGATTCTGCGGACCCTGTTGCGCGATCTTGACCGAACCCATCAGCGATGCCAGGCGGCCAGTCGTTTCCCAGTCTAATCCGTTTTCAATGCCGTAGAGCAGGCCGCCACGGAAGGCATCGCCACACCCGGTCGGGTCCACGATGCGCTCGGCCGCAACCGCCGGAATCGCGTACTGGCGACCATCGGCAAAGATGCTGGCGCCGCGCTCGCCGTGCGTGACGATGAAGGCACGAACCTTGGCGGCAACCTCGGCGCTGGTCCAGGCGGTGCGGGACAGCAGGACCTGCGCCTCGTAGTCATTGACTGTCACGTAACTGGCGAGTTCAACGAACTCGCGCAGGTCTTCCCCGTTGAACAGGGGCATGGCCTGACCCAGATCAAAGATGAACGGCACGCCGGCCTCGGCGAACTGGCGCGCGTGGTGCAGCATGCCCTCGCGGCTGTCGGGCGCGACGATGCCCAGGCCCGGCGCGCTGGCGCCGCCCAGCGCATCCTTGACGTGGTTCAGCTGCGACTGGCTCATTGCGCCAGGGTGGAAGGCGGTGATCTGGTTGTTGTCCAGGTCAGTGGTGATCATGGCCTGCGCCGTGAAGGTCTCCGGCAGCACGCGGATGTGGCCGGTGGGGATCTCCAGCTTGCGCAGGTAGTCCAGATAGGGTTCGGCATCGGCGCCGACGGTGGCCATCACCACGGGATCGCCGCCCAGCATCTTCAGCGTGTAGGCGATGTTGCCGGCGCAGCCGCCGAACTCGCGGCGCATGCCGGGCACCAGGAACGAGACGTTCAGCATGTGGATCTGGTCCGGCAGGATGTGTTCACGGAAGCGTCCATCGAACGTCATGATGGTGTCGTAGGCGACGGAGCCGCAGATCAGGCTGGCCATGCTCTCTCCAGGTGTTGGGGTGATTGGTGGAATGGAGCCCTTGCGGGCAGTATCGGTCGGGCAGAAAACAAAAAGCGGCCGCCCCGGGATGCGGGCGGCCGCTGCCGCCCGGGAACCCGCGGGTTCCCGGGCGTGCCGCTGATTTACTTCAGCGCGGCCAGGGCTGCGTCGTAGTCCGGCTCGGTCTTGATTTCCGGCACCAGCTGGCTGTACTTGACGGTGTCGTTCTCGTCGAGCACCACCACGGCACGTGCGGTCACGCCGGCCAGCGGGCCGGACTTGATGTCCACGCCGTAGTTGCCCTTGAACTCGGCGCCGCGCATGGTCGACAGCGGCACCACGTTGGCCAGGCCTTCAGCGGTGCAGAAGCGGCCCATGGCGAACGGCAGGTCGGCCGAGATCGTCAGCACCACGGTGTTGGCGAGGCCGCTGGCGGCTTCATTGAACTTGCGCGCGGAGGCCTGGCACACCGGGGTGTCCAGGCTCGGGACGATGTTCAGCACCTTGCGCTTGCCGGCGAAGTCAGCCAGCGTGACGTCCTTCAGGTCCTTGCCGACCAGCGAGAAGGCGGGGGCCTTGTCGCCGGCTTGCGGGAACTTGCCTGCGACTTCGATGGCGTTGCCGCCGAGGGTGACGTTGCTCATGTCTACTCCTTGTTGTCTGATGGATTTCCGGTTCGTGTCCGGAGCGGGGGGCGCGGCCTGCCGCCGGACTCGGATCCGGTCCGGCGGCGGGCCAGGGATTCAGGGGTAAAAAATCAGCACGCGATAGTTGGCCGGCGCCTGCTGCGTCCGGAATCGTACCCGAACCGGCAGCTCCATGCCCGCGCGAAGACCCTGCGCGGCAAAGGCCTTTTGCGACGGCTCCAGGTACTCCGCGGGTTGCAGCACGCGGCGCAGCAGCAGCTGGTCCTGCAGGTCGGTCATCACCAGCTCGATCGCGGGCAGGGCGGTGCTGGCGCGGCCCAGGTTGCGCAGCGTGACCGACAGCAGGTAGGTGTCGCCGTCTTCATCCTGGCGCTGCAGCTGCGAGGTCTCGATGCGCAGCGCATCGATGTCGCGCCATGGCGGCACGTCGCAGCCCAGCGGCGCGCAGGCGGCCTCGAGTGCCGGGCGCAGCATCGGGAACTGGCCGGCCAGCTGGCTGCGTGCCAGGTAGACCACTTGCACGGCAGCGGCGATGGCAAGCACCACGGCGGCCACGCGCCAGGCGGAGCGGGGCACCGTCACGGGCTTGCGGGGCTGCCGTTCGCGCTCGCGCTCGCGCTCACGCGCGTGGCGCAGGAAGTCGGGGGCGAAGACCGGGCCGGCCGGTGCTTCGGTGCGTGCCCAGCGGCGCGTGGTCTGCTCGCGCGCGACGGCGCCGCCGGTGACGCTGGACGGCTGTCCGGTGTCGGGGGCGTTGTCGTCGTCGCCAACGGTGGGTGAGGTGGGCGCGGCAGGCGAGGTGGCAAGGCGGGCCGATGCCTCATCCGGCCATGCGGTCGGCTCGGACCCGGCATCGGCAGACGCCGCGCGCAGGAACTCGCTTGCGCTGGGGATGTTGGCAGCGGGTGCCACTGGCACGGGCTTGGCGTCAGCATCAGCCGGTTGCGGTGCTGCCGGTGCCGCCGCAGCGGCCGGGGAGGGGGGCGGTGCGGCCGGGGTATCGAGCGCGCCGTGATCGAGTGCCGGCCAGGCGGACGCGGACGCCGCTTGTGCCGGCTGTGCCGGCGCATCCTCGGCGGGTTCCGGTGCCGTGACGGGGGCGGGCCCGGCCGCCTCCGGGCCGGCAGCCTGGCGTTCCGCCTCGCGCGCATCGCGATGGGCGACGGCTTCGTTGGCTTCGCGCAGCGCCTGCTCGATCTCTACGTCTTCCATGCCGGCGGGTGCCGGCATGGCCATGTCCTCCGGCGACGACATCAGCATCGTCGGCGCATCCAGCGCCGGCACGTCATAGCCGGGGTCGATGGTCGGGGTGAAGGCAGGCTGCGGCGCAGGCGCGGCTTTAGCCGATGCGGGCGCCGCCGAGGGGGCGGGAGGGGTGGCCGGCGAAGCAGCCGCCGATGGCGCCGATGACGCCGATGATGCAGCGCCGGCCGGCAGCGGAATCTCAATCAGGTGCTCGCGCGCGTCGAACACCGTTTCGCACTGGCCGCAGCGCACCAGGCCCTGGCGCAGGCGCAACTGGTCGGCGACCAGCCGGAAGGCGGTACGGCAGGCCGGGCAGCGCGTGACTAGCTTGACGGCGGCCATCGGTGTGAATCAGGGTTGGGCGCCGCGGGTGCCATGCAGGCACACCCAGCCTTCCTCGCTGCGCCACACCGTCAGCGGCAGCCAGGGCGCGTAGGCCGCGGCGACTTCATCCGCCTGGCGTTCCAGCACGCCGGACAGCACCAGCCGTCCGCCGGCGCGCACGCGCGCGCTCAGCATGGCGGCCATCAGCTTGAGCGGATTGGACAGGATGTTGGCGACCACCAGGTCGTAGCTGGCCTCGGACACCGATTCGGGCAGCGCGAACGAGGCTTCCACGCGGTTGCGCTCGGCGTTGTAGCGCGACGCTTCCACCGCGTTGGGATCGATGTCGATGCCGACGGTATCGCCGGCGCCCAGCTTGCGTGCCACGATGGCCAGGATGCCGGAGCCGCAGCCGTAGTCGAGCACGGTTTCGCCCGGCTTCAGGTTCTGCTCCAGCCACTGCATGCACAGCCGCGTGGTGGGATGGCTGCCGGTGCCAAAGGCCAGGCCGGGGTCCAGTTCCAGCACCACGGCATCGGGCTCGGGTGCATCGTGCCACGACGGCACCACCCAGATGCGCTCGCCGATGCGGATCGGCTCGAACTGGGATTGCGTCAGCCGCACCCAGTCCTGGTCCTCGACCGCGCGCAGCTGGTAGGCCGGCACCGGGTCGATGCCGAGCTGGTTGGCGGCTGCCGCCACCACCACGGCCGGATCGGCATCGTCGCCGAACAGCGCCACCACGCGCGAGCGGTTCCACGCGAGTTGCTTCGGTTCCAGCCCGGGCTCGCCAAAGAGCGGCTGCTCGTCGGGCGTGTCGGCATCGGCGTCTTCCACCGAGACCGACAGCGCGCCGAGGTCGAACAGGGCATCAGACCAGGCTTCGGCCTGGTCCTGCGCCACTTCGATCACACATTCCTGAAATGCCACGGGCTTCCTTGCTTGCTGCTTGTGTATTGCGGATAACGTTGCGTTGCGTCAGGCCTTCGCGCGCTCCGCCAGGCGATGCTCGAGATAGTGGATGCTGGTGCCGCCTTCAACGAAGTTGGCGTCCATCATCAGCTCGCGGTGCAGCGGCACGTTGGTCTGGATCCCGTCCACCACCATTTCCGACAGCGCGATGCGCATGCGGGCAATGGCCTGCTCGCGCGTGGCGCCGTAAGTGATGATCTTGCCGATCATCGAATCGTAGTTGGGCGGGACGAAGTAACCATCATACGCGTGCGAGTCGACCCGCACACCCGGGCCGCCGGGCATGTGCCAGGCGGTGATGCGGCCCGGCGACGGCGTGAACTTGAACGGATCCTCGGCGTTCACGCGGCATTCGAGCGCGTGGCCACGGAACTGCACGTCCTTCTGGCGCAAGCGCAGCTTCTCGCCGAAGGCGATGCGGATCTGCTCCTGGACGATGTCGATGCCGGTGATCATCTCGGTGACCGGGTGCTCGACCTGCACGCGCGTGTTCATCTCGATGAAGTAGAACTCGTTGTTCTCGTACAGGAACTCGAACGTGCCGGCGCCGCGGTAGCCCATCTTCTTGCAGGCCTCGGCGCAGCGGTCGCCGATGCGCTCGATCAGGCGGCGCGGAATGTGCGGTGCGGGAGCTTCCTCGATCACCTTCTGGTGGCGGCGCTGCATCGAGCAGTCGCGCTCGCCCAGCCAGATCGCCTGGCGGTGCTGGTCGGCGAGGATCTGGATTTCCACATGGCGCGGGTTCTCGAGGAACTTCTCCATGTAGACCTCGGGATTGCCGAAGGCGCGGCCGGCTTCTTCACGCGTCATGTTGACGGCGTTGATCAGCGCGGCTTCGGTGTGCACCACGCGCATGCCGCGGCCACCGCCGCCGCCGGCGGCCTTGATGATCACCGGGTAGCCCACGCGGCGCGCGGTGGCCAGGATTTCCTTGGGGTCGTCGGGCAGGGCGCCGTCCGAGCCGGGCACGCACGGCACGCCGGCCTTGATCATGGCTTGCTTGGCCGACACCTTGTCGCCCATCAGGCGGATGCTGTCGGCGGTCGGGCCGATAAAGACAAAGCCGGATTTCTCCACGCGCTCGGCAAAATCGGCGTTCTCGGACAGGAAGCCGTAGCCGGGGTGGATGGCCTGCGCGTCGGTCACTTCGGCGGCCGAGATGATGGCCGGCATGTTCAGGTACGACAGCGGCGACGGGGCCGGGCCGATGCAGACGGCTTCGTCTGCCAGGCGTACATACTTGGCCTCTTTGTCGGCCTCGGAGTACACCACGACTGTCTTGATGCCCAGTTCGCGGCAGGCGCGCTGGATGCGAAGAGCGATTTCGCCGCGGTTCGCGATCAGAATTTTTTCAAACATGGTCTCTCTCTGCGAGAACAGTAGCGGTCCCGCTGCGCGCCGCAATGGCACGCCGGGCGCGCGGCCCGGGGGCTGTCGCCGCCGCGGCCGCCATACTGCGCGGAACTGCATGGAACTGCACGGAACGGGCCGCGAAGCCCACAACGTCCCTGGCGCCAAACAACGCCATGGCATGCCGCGCGGGCGCTGCTGCGGGGGCCACTTGCGTGGCCGGTGGCAGCGTGCGGCGTGGCATGCCGGTCAGGATCAGCCGATCACGAACAGCGGCTGGCCGTATTCGACGGCCTGGCCGTTCTCGACCAGGATTTCCTTGATGACGCCGGCCTTGTCGCACTCGATTTCGTTGAGCAGCTTCATGGCTTCGATGATGCAGACGGTCTGGCCTTCCTTGACCGAGTCGCCGACGTTGACGAACGGCGCGGCACCCGGCGACGGCGCGCGGTAGAACGTGCCCACCATCGGCGAGGTCACCACGTGGCCGGCGGGCAGCTGGGCGGCGGCGGGCTCTGCAGCCGGAGCCACGGCACCGGCGGCCGGTGCGGCGGCCGCGGCGGGCGGCAGCGCCTGCATCTGCGGCATGGCCATCGGCGCGGCGACGATTTGCGGCGGTTGCTTGACGATGCGTACCTTGCCGTCGCCTTCGGTGACTTCCAGCTCGGAGATGCCGGATTCGGCCACCAGGTCGATAAGCGTCTTCAGCTTGCGCAGGTCCATCTTTTTATCCTCCTGAATCGGGTTATCCGGCCGCGCTGCCCGGGACGGGCCGCGGCGGAAGAATCGTGTTGCCGGCCACCGGAAATCCGCGCCCGCCGTGCCGAGGCACGCCAACGGGCGCAGGCCGCCGGGCGGCGCGCGCAGGTTGTTGAAAAAATCTTGGGAGTTCAGCTCCCCGAACTCTCGGGTGGCGGCTGCTCCTGGCCCAGCACATAGTCCAGCGCCAGCAGGTAACCCTGCCAGCCAAGCCCGCAGATCACTCCGACCGCCACGTCGGAGAAATAGGAGTGGTGGCGAAAGCTTTCGCGCCGGTGCACGTTGGACAGGTGCACCTCGACGAACGGGATCGCCACGCCGGCCAGGGCATCGCGCAGTGCCACGCTGGTATGCGTGTAGGCAGCCGGGTTGATGATGATGAACTCGACCCCTTCCGCGCGTGCGGCGTGGATGCGGTCGACCAGTGCCCCCTCATGGTTGGACTGGAACGTATCCAGCGAAACGCCGGCTTTTGCCGCGCGTTCGGCCAGGGCCGCGTCGATGTCGGCAAGCGTCGTGTGCCCGTAGGTTTCCGGCTCGCGCGTGCCCAGCAGGTTCAGGTTCGGCCCATGCAGGACCAGCACCTTGCGGTAGCGGGCTGAGCGACGGATAGAGCGGGTTGCAGTCACGGCGGCTCGACCAGATCAACGAAATTGCGCGGAGATTACCGTAGCTTAGAGGGATTTGTCTAGCGCGCGATACAAGGCTTGGCGACCTTGCGCGGCGCTTTGGCGGCCCTTTAAGCACTTTCCGGCCGTTTTGGCGCCCCGGGGAAACAAATCGCTGAAGAAAAACGAAATTCAGCGAATTTGGCGGAAGAATAGCTCAGGCTCGTGGCAGCACTGCCCGCAGTTCCTCGGCCGTCACCCGTCCCATCTTGCGGTACTTGACCGATCCGTCCGGGTTGATCACCACCGTGTAGGGCAGGCCGCCGGCGCTGTTGCCGAAGTTGCGCGACAGCTCGGTGCCGGCAAAACCGGCCACGGCGAGCGGGTAGGCCACCGGGACCTTGGTGGTGAACTGCTGGATATTGGCGGCTGAATCGATGCCGATGCCGACAAACTCCACCTGGCGGTCCTTGTATTCCTCATGCAGCGCGGTCAGCTCCGGCATTTCCTCGACACACGGCCCGCACCAGGGCGCCCAGAAGTTGATCACCACGGTCTTGCCGCGCAGCTTGCCCAGGTCCAGGTCGGCGCCGGCGGCGTCGGGCAGGCGTGTCTGGAAGAAGGTTTCCACCGCCTGGTCGCTGGCGGGCTTGGGCGAGAACACGAAATGGCCGGCCAGTGCGCCAGCCGCGCAGGCAACCACGGCCACGGCGATCCACAGCCAGAGGCGGGAGCGGCGGGCGGGCGAGGAAACGGTTTCAGTCATGGGATGGCTTGGACCAGTGAAGTGGGGCGGGCCGTCAGGCCGGGTCGGCATCGCCGGGCGCGTCCACCAGCGCCCGTACCGCCTGCAGGTCGGCGCGGGCCGGGCGCCCCGAGGCGTCGGCACGCACGGCGCCGCGTTCGTCGACGGCATCATACAGTGCAATATGAATGCCGACTGGGGCACCCAGTTCCGCGCGCACCTCGCCGGCGAGGAGCCGCGCCTCGCGGCGGTCGGGCCACTGGCCCTTCCACAGGAAGCTGAGGGTCTCGACCTCGCCGCGGCCGCCGAAATGCCGGCTCTCGCTGGTCTCGAAGTCCACGCCGGCGTTGATCAGGTACAGTGCCGCGTCCTTGGCGCTGTCGCAGAAGCACTGCAGATAGATATCGGAGTGCTCGGTGGCGGTGCCGTTGAGCACGGCGCCGACCAGGTAAGGCCGGAACGGCGCCAGGTCTTCCATGGCCAGCACCGCCAGCCGGCGCAGCAGTGCCAGCACGCGGGGCTGGCTGTCGGCGTGGAACAGCGCCTGGTAGGCGCGCACTTCGGCTTCGACCTGTTCGTTGTCGGGCAGCCATTCGCCGGGCACGCGCTGCTCGCCCAGCACCTGGCGGGTGGCCTTGCGCTTGGCGGTGGCGTAGTCGGCACCGTCCTCGGCGATCATCCGGGCGGCAGCCTGGGCGATTTCCTCGCGCAGGCGGGTGGGGTCGGGGGTGGTGCGTCGGGTCATGCCCCATGATACCGGACGCTCCCGCGCAACCGGTGCGCGCGCTGCCGCAGTGCAGCGAAGGCCGCGGGCGCTCGGGTACAATCGGAGGCTTCCTGCCCGGCCACCGCACCGCAAGACACGGCCTGAAACAGCCGCCGTGCCGCCGCGCCACGCCGGGTGCCGAATCCCCACGCCTGCGGGCTTCAAGTCTTTCCGGGAACCCATGCATATTCATATCCTTGGCATCTGCGGCACCTTCATGGGCGGCCTGGCGGTGCTGGCCAAAGAGGCCGGCCACCGCGTCACCGGCTGCGATGCCAATGTCTACCCGCCGATGAGCACCCAGCTCGAGGCCCAGGGGATCGAGCTGATCGAAGGCTTCGACCCCGCGCAACTGTCGCTGGAGCCGGACCTGTTCGTGATCGGCAACGTGGTCTCGCGCGGCAATCCGCTGATGGAGGCCATCCTCGACCGCAACCTGCCCTATGTGTCGGGTCCGCAATGGCTGGGCGAGCACGTGCTGGCGCGCAAGTGGGTGCTGGCGGTGGCCGGCACGCATGGCAAGACCACCACCACGTCGATGCTGGCCTGGATCCTGGAGGATGCCGGCTACAACCCCGGCTTCCTGGTGGGCGGGGTGCCGCAGAACTTCGGCATCTCGGCGCGCGTGACCGAATCGGACTTTTTCGTGATCGAGGCCGACGAGTACGACACCGCCTTCTTCGACAAGCGCAGCAAGTTTGTCCACTACCGCCCGCGCACCGCGATCCTGAACAACCTGGAATACGATCACGCCGACATCTTCCCGGATCTGGCGGCGATCGAGACCCAGTTCCACCACCTGGTGCGCACCGTGCCCGGCCAGGGCCGGATCGTCGTCAACGGCGTGGAGGAAAGCCTGGCACGCGTGCTGGAGCGCGGCTGCTGGAGCGAAGTCGAGCAGTTTGGCGTGGGCGACTGGCGCGAGAGCGATGCCGCCGCCACTGCGGCGCCCGGCAAGGATGCTTTCGACGTCTGGTTTGGCGACGCCGTTCAGGGCACCGTGGTGTGGGACCTGCAGGGCACCCACAACCGCATGAATGCGCTGGCCGCGATCGCCGCCGCGCGCCATGTGGGCGTGCCGGCCGCGCAGGCGATCGAATCGCTGTCCCGCTTTGCCAACGTCAAGCGCCGCATGGAAGTGCGCGGCGTGGCGGGCGGCGTGACCGTCTATGACGATTTCGCCCACCATCCGACCGCGATCCAGACCACGCTGGACGGGCTGCGCCGCCGCGTCGGCGATGCCCGCATCCTGGCGGTGCTGGAGCCGCGCTCCAACACCATGAAGCTGGGCGTGATGAAGGCGCAACTGCCGGCCAGCCTGGAGCAGGCCGACCTGGTGTTCGGCTACGGCGCCCCGGCCGGCAAGGACGCGCTGGGCTGGGACCTGGCCGGATCGCTGGCGCCGCTGGGCGACAAGGCCGCCGCCTTCCAGGACCTGGGCACGCTGGTGCAGGCCGTGCGTGCCGCGGCGCAGCCGGGCGACCACGTGCTGGTGATGAGCAACGGCGGCTTCGGCGGCGTGCACCAGAAGCTGCTGGACGCCCTGGGCCAGGGCGCCGCAAGCTGACCGGCGGGAAGGACCACCATGCTGCTGTACCTGCACGGATTCCGCTCCTCGCCCCAGTCGTTCAAGGCCCGGCTGGTGCAGGAGCGCATGCGCGAGTGGGGCGTGGGCCGCTACTACGCCTGCCCCGCGCTCAATGTCTCGCCCGAAATGGCCATTGCCCAGGCGCAGGCCGCGATCCGCGCCGCGCAGGCCGGCGGCGACCAGGAGATCGCCATCGTCGGCTCGTCGCTGGGTGGCTTCTATGCCCGCTGGCTGGGCGAGCGCCATGGCTGCAGGACCGTGCTGCTCAATCCGGCCATCCATCCCTGGACCGACCTGGAAGCGTACCTGGGCGAGCAGCCGCTGTGGCACGGCGGCGGCTCGGTCACGGTCGAGCGCCGCCATCTGCAGGAATTGCTGGACCTGCGCGTGGACACCATTACCGATCCCGGACGCTATTACCTGCTCGCCGCCACCGGCGACGAAGTGCTGGACTACCGTGAGATGGTCGCGGCCTGCCCGGGCGCAAACATCCGCGTGATCGAGGGCAGCGACCACGGCATCAGCGAATTTGCCGACTACGTCGACGATGTGCTCGCCTTCTGCGGCTATGGCCCCGGCAAGGTGCCGGCGGGCACAGGCCCGGCATGAGCGCGCAGTCCGCGCGCCGCTGCAGCTGGAGCCCGCACCTGGCCTTTGATGCAGCCATCACGCCCAACCTGCGGCGCTGGGTGACCGGTGACGACGGCTCGCTGACCGCGCGCCTGGTGGCAGCATCGGAGCGCTTTCGCGTGGCGCGCCTGCTGCAGCGCCCGCAGCGCCCGCTCGCCGATGAATGGCAGGTGCTGGGCCAGCACGACCGCACCCCCGCGCTGACGCGCGAGGTGCTGCTGATCTGCGACGATATTCCCGCCATATTTGCCCATACTGTGGTGCGCCAGCGCCATGCGCGCCGCGACTGGCCGTTCCTGCGCGGGCTGGGCGAGCGCCCGCTGGGCGGCCGGCTGTTTGTCGACCCGGCGGTGGCGCGCGAGCCGTTCCAGTTTGCGCGGCTGCTGCCGCACCATCCGCTGCGCCAGGCCTTGCAGCGTGTGCTGCCGGCCATGGCGCCACTGCCCATGCTGCCGGCGCGGCGCTCGGTGTTCCGGCGCGGCGACGGCGTCATGCTCGTGACAGAAGTGTTCCTGCCGGACCTGCTGTCGCGGCCATCCCCGGGGACCGAGGCGATTCCGCATCCCAGGTATTTGCGGACTACAGACCGAAGCCCCTCTACACACACTACCGAAACCAAGAAAGAGACCACGAGATGAAACTGCAGGGTCGGGTTGCCATCATCACCGGTGCCGCCGCCGGCATCGGGTTTGCCACCGCGCAGCGCTTTGCCGCCGACGGCGCCATTGTCGTCCTGTGCGACGTGCAGGAAGCGCGCGTGCGCGAGGCCGCCGACAAGCTGGCCGCCACCGGCGCCACCGTGTCGGCCTACCGCGTCGACGTGACCCGGCGCGACGAAGTCGATGCCATGGTGGCCGCCGTGCTGGCCGCGCACGAACGCGTCGACATCCTCGTCAATAACGCCGGCATCACCAAGGATGCACGCCTGGGCAAGATGACCGAGGCCCAGTTCGATGCCGTCATCGACGTCAACCTGAAGGGCGTGTTCAACTGCGCGCAGGCCGTGGCCGGCCTGATGAGCGAGCAGGGCAAGGGCGTGATCCTGAACGCTTCCAGCGTGGTCGGCCTGTACGGCAACTTCGGCCAGACCAACTACGCCGCCAGCAAGTTCGGCGTGATCGGCTTTACCAAGACCTGGGCGCGCGAGCTGGGCCCCAAGGGCGTGCGCGTGAACGCGGTGTGCCCGGGCTTCGTCAATACCGAGATCCTGCAGACCGTGCCGGAAAAGGTGCTGGACGGCATGAAATCGTCGTGCTGGCTGCGCCGCCTGGCCGAGCCGGCCGAGATCGCCAGCATCTACGCCTTCCTGGCCAGCGACGACGCCAGCTACGTCAACGGCGTGGCGATCGAGGCCAGCGGCGGCATGTCGCTCTGAACTGCGTGGGTGCACGCACCCCGCCGGGGCGCCGGCCCCCGCAGGCGCCGGAGCGGGGTGCGGTATCATTCCACGTCTCAGGCCGTATCGATACGGCGTGGCCCGCGGCCAGCGATTTGCACGCCGCGCGCCGCACTCGCTTCCGTTCGCACGCATTTGCGCCCGGTTGCACCATTTCTCCCACAGGACCCGCCCCGGCGCTGCCTCTTGGCGGCCAGACGCGGTTCCGCGCATTTCTGAAAGTACCGATCGATGCAGTTGCTGTTCGAAGAAGGCGGCGAAATCCGCGCCGGCACCGTGCTGAACCAGCAGGGCGAGGCTTACCAGGTGGAGCTGCCAGCCGGCAAGCGTACCAAGGTCAAGTCGCGCGACGTGCTGCTGCAGTTCGCGCAGCCGTCGGCAATCGAGCTGGTGCGCCAGACCGGCGACATGATGGCCGAGATCGACCTGGACTTCCTGTGGGAATGCGCGCCCGAGGCTGAATTCGGCTTCACCGAGCTGGCCGCCGAGTACTACGGCGCCGAGCCCGGCCCGGTGCAGCAGGCGGCGCTGGCGATGGCGCTGCACGGCAACCCGGTGTACTTCCGCCGCAAGGGGCGCGGCCGCTACCAGCGCGCGCCCGAAGACCAGCTCAAGGCGGCGCTGGCCGCGCTCGAGCGCAAGCGCCAGCAGGCGCTGGTGCAGGCCGAGTACGAAGAGCAGCTCAAGGCGCTGACGCTGCCTGAGACCTTCCGCAACAAGGTGCTGCAGCTGCTGTTCAAGCCGGACAAGAACAGCCTGGAATACAAGGCCATGGACGCCGCCTGCACCGCGCTGGGCATGACCCCGATGCGGCTGATGGTGGCCGCCGGCGGCGTCGCCAGTGCGCGCGCGCTGCATGAGGCCAAGTTCCTGGCCGAGTGCTTCCCCAAGGGCACGGGCTTTCCGGAAACCGACGTGCCCGAGCCGCCCGCCGACCTGCCGGTGGCCGACGTGGAGGCATTCTCGATCGACGACGTCACCACCACCGAGATCGACGATGCGCTGTCCGTGACCAGGCTGCCCGACGGCAAGCTGCGCATCGGCATCCATATCGCCGCGCCCGCGCTGGGCATTCGCCGCAGCGAACCGCTCGATGCGGTCGCGCGCCAGCGGCTGTCCACGGTCTATTTCCCGGGCGACAAGATCACCATGCTGCCCGACGCCGTGGTGGAGCGCTACACGCTGCAGGAAGGGCGCACGTGCCCGGCGCTGTCGCTGTATGTGACGGTGGACCCGACCGTGTGGCTGATCACCGGCAGCGAGACCCGCGCCGAGATGGTGCCGATCGCCGCCAACCTGCGCCACAACCTGCTCGACGATGTCATCACCGAGGCTGCGCTTGCCGCGGGCACCGGCGACTACCCGTTCCGCGACGCGCTGACGCAGCTGTGGCACTTTGCCGGCTACCTGTACGACGAGCGCCAGAAGGCGCGCCTGGCCAGCGGCCTGCGCCCCGAGACCCACAACCGCGCCGACTTCAATTTCTACCTGGACGACCAGGCCGACGGCAGCCAGCGCGTGCGCATCGAACAGCGCAAGCGCGGCTCGCCGCTGGACAAGATCGTTGCCGAGCTGATGATCCTGGCCAACAGCACCTGGGGCAAGCTGCTGGCCGACAACGGCGTGCCGGGCATCTACCGCACGCAGAAGGCGTGGGGCATGCACCGCACCCGCATGCAGACCTACCCGGCACCGCACGAGGGCCTGGGCGTGGCGCAGTACGCTTGGAGCACCTCGCCGCTGCGCCGCTATGTCGACCTGGTCAACCAGTGGCAGATCCTGGCGGTGGCCCAGCACGGCGTAACCGCCAAGCTGGTGGCGCCGTTCAAGCCCAAGGACGCCGACCTGCTGGCCGCGGTGGCGGACTTCGAAGGCACTTACGCCGCCTACGCCGACCACCAGTCGACCATGGAGCGCTACTGGTGCCTGCGCTGGCTCAAGCAGGAAAAGCGCGAGCGCATGGTGGCCTCGGTGCTCAAGGAAGGCGCGGTGCGCTTTACCGAGATCCCGCTGGTCACGCGCGTGCCCGAACTGGTGCAGGCGCAGCGCGGCACGCAGGTGCTGCTGGAGATCGGCGAGACCGACGAGATCACGCTGGAAGTGTCGTGCCGGGTGCTGGAGATCTTCGCCGGTGAAGGCGAAGTGCCCGAGGAAGAGCTGGAAAGCGACGAGGAAGCCGCGGAGCTGTCCGCCGAAGCCGCTGCCGACGCGGCCGCCGAGGAAGCGGCCGAGCAGGCCGCCGGGGTCTCGGACGAAGCCCCGGCCGAAGCGGGCGACGACGATGCCGGCGCGGCGTCGGGCGAGCGCGACACCGGCACCCCGGCGGTCGGCTGAAGCCTTCGGAAATCGGCGGCGCTCACTTACAATGCCTGTCTGATCCGGGGTCCGCGGCCCCGGTCTTGCCAGGCCGCCGGCCCGGACCGGTTCGGGCCGCCGCCCACCCTTCAGCCACCCTCCATCCATCGTGAACGCCACACTCGCCGCTCCCCGCCACTGGTGGCATGCCAGGTGGCACAACAGCAGTACGCTGGCCAAGGCGCTGGCCATTTCCGTGGCCGTGCACGTGCTGCTGCTGATGGTGCGGGTGGCCGCGCCCGAGGTGTTCGAGATCAAGCGCAGCGATGCCGCGCTGGACGTGGTGCTGGTCAATGCCAAGTCGGCGCAGAAGCCGCGCAACCCGACCGCGCTGGCGCAAGCCAACCTGGACGGCGGCGGCGACCATGACCTGCAGCGCGCCACCACGCCGCTGCCCGCGCAGACCCAGACGCAGGAAGGCGACCTGGTGCGCCAGGTGCAGCGCCGCGTCGAGCAGCTGGAACAGGAGCAGCAACGCCTGCTGACCCAGTCGCGCGAGGCCGCGCCGTCGGTGCGCAACCAGCCGCTCAAGCCCGGCGAGAAGCGCCAGGACACCCCGCAGCGCGGCCAGGACGAGCGCACCTCGACCGACGAGATGGCCAGGCTGGAGGCCGAGATCGGCCGCAACCTGGACCACTACGCCAAGCGACCCAAGCGCTTCCAGCTGACCGCCACCAGTGCCCAGGCGGTCGACTACGCGCAATACTACGACCGCCTGCGCCACAAGATCGAGGCGCGCGGCACCACTGACTTCCCGCAACGCAACGGCAAGCCGCTGTACGGCCAGCTGATCCTGGTGATCAACGTCAACCGGCTCGGCAAGCTCGGCTACAACCGCGACGGCTACAACGTCGACGCCATCGACGTGGTCAAGAGCTCGGGCGATCCCGCGCTGGACCGCCAGGCCGTGGCGATCGTGCGCGCGGCCGCGCCGTTCGGCCCCTTTACCGCCGAGATGGCGTCGCGCCAGGACATCCTCGAAGTCATTTCCACTTTCAAGTTTTCGCGCAGCGGGCTGGAAACCCGCTTGCAGGCACGCTGATGACATCCACTGATTCTTCCCAAGCCACTTCCGACCGCTATGTGGTGATCGGCAACCCGGTTGCGCACAGCCGTTCGCCGGCGATCCACGCCGCCTTTGCGCGCCAGACCGGCGAAGCCGTGCAGTACGACCGCCTGGAGGCGCCGCTGGACGGGTTTGCCGATGCCGTGCGCCAGTTCTTTGCCGAGGGCGGCTACGGCTGCAACGTGACGGTGCCGTTCAAGCTGGAGGCCTATGACCTGGCCGACCGCCTGACCGAGCGCGCCGAGGCCGCCGGCGCGGTCAACACGCTGTGGATCGAAGAGGGCCTGATCCACGGCGACAACACCGACGGCATCGGCCTGGTGCGCGATATCCAGGACAACCTCGACACGCTGATCGAAGGCAAGCGCGTGCTGCTGCTGGGCGCCGGCGGCGCCGCCATGGGCGCGATGCTGCCGCTGATCGAATGCCGGCCGTCGCGCATCGTGGTGGCCAACCGCACCGCGTCGCGCGCGAGCGACATGCTGGAAGAGTTTGTCGAAGCCGCCGACCAGTACGGCGTGGAGCTGTGGGGCGGCGGGCTCGATGCGCTCGACGGGCTGTCCGAGGACGAAGCCGTCGACGTGGTGATCAACGCGTCGTCCAGCAGCCTGCATGGCGAAGTGCCGCCGGTACCCGAGTTCCTGCTGGGCGAAGGCGTGCTGGCCTACGACATGATGTACGGCGCCGAGCCCACGGTGTTCCTGCAGTTCGCCGCGCGCTGTGGCGCGCGCACCAGCGACGGCCTGGGCATGCTGGTCGAACAGGCGGCTGAAGCGTTCTACATCTGGCGCGGCGTGCGCCCCCGCACCGCCCCTGTGCTGGCCGAGCTGCGCGCCGCGCTGCAGGCCGAACGCAAGGGCTGACCGGGGCGCCGCCAGCCGTGGCCAACCGCAACCGCGCAGCCAGCGCCAGCCGCGGCGCAGCCCCCGCACGCACGGTGTTCAACCCGGTCCGCTGGCTCGGCTACCTGCTGGGCTGCGTGGCGGCGGGCGTGGTGGCGATGCAGCTGTACTTCTTCATGCAGATCGCAAGCTGGCAATACATCAATCCTACGACGACCACGTTCATGCGCGCCGAGCGCTGGCGCCTGTGCGGCATCAACGTCTGGAACTGCGGCATCGACCGGCAATGGGTGCCGTACGACCGCATCTCGCGCAACCTCAAGCGCGCGGTGATCGCCAGCGAGGACGCCGACTTCGTCAACCATCCGGGCTATGAGCTGGATGCCATGCTCGATGCCTGGGAGCGCAACAAGAAGCGCGGGCGCATCGTGCGCGGCGGTTCCACCATCACGCAGCAGCTGGCCAAGAACCTGTTCCTGTCGTCCGAGCAGCACTACCTGCGCAAGGGCCAGGAGCTGGCCATCACGTGGATGCTCGAGTTCTGGCTGGACAAGCAGCGCATCTACGAGATCTACCTGAATTCGGTGGAGTGGGGCGAGGGCGTGTTCGGCGCGCAGGCCGCGGCGCAGCACTACTTCCGCACCAGCGCCGACAAGCTCAGCGTGGGCCAGTCCGCGCGCCTGGCCGCGGCGCTGCCGGCGCCCAAGTGCTTCGACAAGAAGGAATACTGCGCCAACGTGCGCGTGAATTTCCGCGCCAAGGCGGGAATCATCGCGCGGCGGATGGGGGCAGCCACGCTGCCCGACTGAGGGCTTGCTCCCCTCTCCCACTTGTGGGAGAAGGGAGCAAGGCAGCGGCAGATTCAGCGCCTCAGCTCAGCCACCCCTTCCTGCGGAAATACACCAGCGGAATCGCCGCCGACACCGCCATCAGCGCAATCGCCCACGGATAGCCCGCGCCCCAGTCCAGCTCCGGCATGAACTTGAAGTTCATGCCGTAGATGCTGGCGATCAGCGTGGGCGGCATCAGCGCCACCGACACCACCGAGAACAGTTTGATGATCTTGTTCTGGTTGATGTTGATGAAACCGACGGTCGCGTCCATCAGGAAGTTGATCTTGTCGAACAGGAACGCGGTGTGGTTCTCGATCGAGTCGATGTCGCGCAGGATCTGGCGGGCCTCGTCCTGCTGCTCGGCCGACAGCAGCTGGCTGCGCATCAGGAAGGACACCGCGCGGCGCGTGTCCATCACGTTGCGGCGGATGCGCCCGTTCAAGTCTTCCTCGCGGGCGATGGTTTCCAGCACGTCGGCCGCGGCGGCATCGGTCACGTTCTCGGCCAGCACGCGGCGGCTCGCTTCTTCGAGCCGCTCGTAGATTTCCTCGATCGAGTCGGCGGAATACTCGGCGTCGGTCGCGTACAGGTCCATCAGCACGTCCTTGGCATTGCGCACCGAGCCCGGGCGCATGCGTGCGCGCAGCCGCACCAGCCGGAACACCGGCAGGTCTTCGTCGTGGATGGAGAACAGCACGTCGCGCGTCAGCACGAAAGCCACGCGCACGTTGCGCGACAAGGCCTCTTCCTCGTCCAGCAGGAAGTCGGTGCGGATATGGATATTCTCGTCCTCGCCCTCGAAATATCGCGCGGACGCTTCCAGGTCGCCCAGGTCTTCCAGTTCGGGAAGGGCGACGCCATAGGCTTCCTTGATCCAGTTCAGTTCCTCGTCGTCGGGATTGACGACATCGATCCAGATCGGCTTGTGCTGCAGCAGCTCATTGCGCTCGTCGACCTGCTCCTGGGCAAGCCGGCCTTTCTGCAGGACGAACAGGTTGATCATCCCCGGGATTCCTTATTGCTGATTGCGACGAAAAACAAAGACAAGCGCGAAGACAAGCGCAGGCGGCTCGCCGCATTCCCAGGTAGTCCGTCATGCCCTGCATGGCCTGGCGAGACGCCGGAAGGCGCCCTGCCAGGGCCGGGCCACGGGCAAGCGTGATCGCGCTGTACCGCGGCTGCCGTTCGGCACGGCGGTACAAGGCGATGGCGTTTGCCTGGGTTGGCTGGCTAGCCGGGAGAGGGAAGATCCGCACGCGATGCGGCGCGCATGGATGGCGCCGCCGGTGGCACGGAAAGACACTCGCCCGCAGTGTTCTGCTGCGGGCGAGGCCGACGAGGCGCGGAGCCGGGTGCTCCGGGCGGGTCGTCGTTACGCAGCCCGCAGTGACATGGCATTCGCAGAGGTCGCAGCGCTGCTGCGGCAACTCGAACACCCGATGCTACTGCCCACGTAATTTCTCCGGGATTGTGATGGCCGCGAGTGTAGCCCAACGTAGGGTGGCTTGTTAAGTGAAATCTCCGCGCACGCGGCCCGCTGTTGCCCGCTCACGACCGGCGGCGCGCCCACCCGGCGATCAGCCCGGCGCGCCCTGCAACCGGCGCCAAAGCAGCGGCGCCAGCATCACCGAGGACAGCGCCAGGAACATCAGCACGATCGCGGCGTAGTCCTGCCAGTGCGGCTGCTCGCCCAGCATCCACATGCCCGAGAACACGCCGACCACCGGAATGAACATGATCGACAGGCTCGACACCACCGGCGGCAGGCTGCGCGCCAGCCCGAACCAGACCAGGTGGCAGAAGGCGAAGACCACCACCGCGTTGTAGGCGATGGCGCCCCATTCGACGGCGGTGGGCATGCGCCAGCCGTCTTCCAGCAGCAGCGAGCCGACCGCCAGGAAGGGCAGGGTCACGGCCAGCATCCAGAACGTCATGGCGCCGATGGGCACGTCGGTCGGGGTGCGTTTTATCAATTGGGTGCCGAAGCCCCAGCCGGCCGCGGCCAGCAGCATCAGCAGCGTGCCGGCCGGGCTGCCGGTCAGCGCGGCGAGCTCGCCGGAAAGCAGCAGCACCGTGCCGGCCAGCGCGCAGCCGATGCCCAGCCAGGCCCAGGCGCCGATGCGCTCGCGGAAGAACACCAGGCCCCAGACCACTGCCCAGATCGGCATGGTGTAGCCCAGGATGGCGGCCCGGCCCGAGGACAGCATCTTGACCGCGCAGATCGCAAACAGGTGCCAGACCACCATGTTGGGAATGGCCAGGCGGACCACCGTGCCCCATTCGCGCCGCGGCAGGGCCAGGGAATCGCCGCGCAGCCGCAACGCCAGCCCCAGCGCCACCAGCCCGCCCGCCATGCACAGCAGGCGGAAGCCCAGTGCCGGAAAGTGCGCTACGCCTACCTTCATGATGGGCCAGTTGATGCCCCAGGCAAGCGTGAGCACGACAAGCAGGAAGATACCGCGGCGATCGAGAGACATGACGGGACGCGGCTGTGCGTCATGCCGCGCTTTGTTTTGAGAGGAAGCGCAAAACCATAGCACGTAGCGGGTAAAATTGCCGGAAGCGACATATGCTGCAGGGATGAAAGGTTTTCACGCCGCTGTGGCCAACCGCGCCGGCCGGGCCAATGGGGCGCCGGCGCCACCAGGATATTCCGAGTACCCATGACTTTCACCGAGCAGCTTGCTGCCGCCTGGCAGCGCAACGATTCCCTCCTGTGCGTCGGGCTCGATCCTGACCCGCAGAAGCTGCCGCTGTCCCTGACCGGGGCGGGCGGCGCCATCTTTTCGTTCTGCCGCGAGATCGTTGACGCCACCGCCGACCTGGTCTGCGCCTTCAAGCCGCAGATTGCGTACTTCCACTCGCAGCGCGCCGAAGACCAGCTCGAGCAGCTGATCCACTATATCCACGATGCCCACCCCGGTATCCCGGTGATCCTGGACGCCAAGCGCGGCGACATCGGCTCGACCGCCGAGCACTACGCGCTGGAGGCCTTCGAGCGCTACCATGCCGACGCGGTCACGGTCAGCCCGTACATGGGCTTCGATTCGATGCAGCCGTACCTGGCCTATCCGGATCGCGGCGTGATCGTGTTGTGCCGCACCTCCAACCCGGGCGGCTCGGACGTGCAGTTCCTGCAGGTTGACGGCAAGCCGCTGTACCAGCTGGTGGCCGAGGCCGCGCGCGAGCGCTGGAACACCACCGGCCAGATGGGCCTGGTGGTCGGCGCAACCTTCCCCAACGAGATCGCGCGGGTGCGCCAGATCGTCGGCGACATGCCGCTGCTGATCCCGGGCATCGGCGCCCAGGGTGGCGACATCGAGGCCACGGTCAAGGCGGGGCGCACCGCGGACGGCACCGGCATGATGATCAACTCGTCGCGCGCCATCCTCTACGCCAGCCGCGAGAAGGATTTTGCGGCGGCGGCGCGCAATGTCGCGCTGCAGACGCGGGAGACCATCAATCGCTATCGCCACGGCTGAAACCGGGCGTAGACAATAAAAAACCGCGCCAGAAACGGCGCGGTTTTTTATTGGGCGGAGGTTGCCGGGCGCCGGCCTCAGGCCTCGTTCCGGATCAGCTCCAGCAGTCCCCGCATGGCATGCTCGGCCGCCTGCCGGCGGATCTGGCCGCGGTCGCCGCGAAAGCGCTGGGTCTCGGTATGGGTGGTGATGCGGTTGCTCCAGCCGAAGCAGACCATGCCCACCGGCTTTTCCGGGGTGCCGCCGTTGGGCCCGGCCACGCCGGTGATCGACAGCGCCACCTGGGCGCGGCTGTTCAGCAGCGCGCCTTCGGCCATGGCGCGCGCCACTTCCTCGCTGACCGCGCCGTGGTCGCGGATCAGCTTGGCCGGCACGCCCAGCATGGTGGACTTGGCCTCATTGGAATAGGTGACGAAGCCGCGCTCGAACCAGCCGGACGAGCCGGATACATCGGTAATGGCGGCAGCCACCAGCCCGCCGGTGCAGGATTCGGCAGTGGCCAGCATCAGGGATTTGTCGGCAAGGGCGACGCCGGCCTGGATGGCGAGCTGGTCGAGCAGGCGGCTGACAGACATGGTGGATACAGGTAGTTTTGAGGGGAATCAGCTTGCAATGGCTGGCGATACGGGCTCAGAACGAGCGCCACAGCGCAAACACCAGCAGCGTGTAGAAGGCCGCGAAGATGTCGTCGAACATCACGCCAAAGCCGCCGCGCAGGCCCGGGCCCTTGAGCGTGCGGTCATAGTGGCCGATCGGCGCCGGCTTGGTGATATCGAACAGCCGGAACCACAGGAAGGCGGCGAACTGCCCCCAGAAGCCGGTCGGCATGACAAAGGCCAGTACCAGCCAGAAGGCGACGATCTCGTCCCAGACCATGCTGCCATGGTCGTGCACGCCCATGTCGCGCGCGGTGCGCGCGCACGCCCACAGGCCGACCAGGAAGCCGCCGGCGATGATCCGCAGCCAGGTGGTGGGCTCGATCCACAGCGAAATCACTACGAAGGACAGCCACGCGTAGAGCGTGCCGACCGTGCCCGGCGCAACGGGCGACAGGCCCGAGCCGAAGCCGAAGGCGATCAGGTGGGCCGGATGGGCCAGCATGAAGCGCGCGCTCGGGCGCGTGACCTTGACGGTCTGGCCGGCTTCCAGGGTCAGGGCGGGGTCGCGCGGCGCGGCCCCGGGAGGCAAGGTGGACATCAAAATTGGCTCGTGTGTGCAGATACTGCTTATGGTTATGGCCGGCTTGCGCTGCCATGCTTGCGGGACTCCCGTGCCCGCGCAGCGCGCCGATGCCGGCATCATGACATGCCCGCGACCCGGTGTCAGGGGGCAGCGAAGTGGTCGAAGCTGGCGCCTTGGTACCGGGTCGGGTTGCCGGTACTGTCGACCAGCCGCAGGCCGGGCTCGGGCGTGATCGCGCCGACACGTGCGAGCGGCAGCGCCAGGCGTTCGCTAATCGCCGCAATGGCGTCGCGGCTGCCGGCGGGCGCGGTGAAGCACAATTCGTAGTCGTCGCCACCGGCCAGCACGCATTCGCGCTGGATGGCATCGGGCTGGCTGGCCAGCACTGCCGAGCGCGGCAGCGCATCGACGTCGACCAGCGCGCCGACCTGCGAGCGTTCCAGGATATGGCCGAGGTCGCCGACCAGGCCGTCGGAAATGTCGAGTGCGGCATGCGCCACGCCGCGCAGAGCCATGCCCAGCGCCACGCGCGGTGTGGGCGTGTCCATGCGCGGGCGCACCTGGCTGAACTCGGGCTCAGGCAGCAGCCATTCGCCGCGGCAGTCGCCCAGCGCCAGGCGGGCGTCGCCAAGCGTGCCGGAAATCCAGATATCGTCGCCGGGCCGGGCGGCGTCGCGGCGCAGCGCGGCACGCAGCGGCACGTCGCCGAATACCGTCAGCGAAAGCGTCAGCGGGCCGCGCGTGGTGTCACCGCCGACCAGTTCGCAGCCGTGGGCGTCGGCCAGCGCCAGCATGCCGTCGGCCAGTTCGGCCAGCCAGGCGGGGTCGGCCTCGGGCAGGGCCAGTGCCAGGGTGAAGGCGCGCGGCTCGGCGCCCATGGCGGCCAGGTCGGACAGGTTCACGGCCAGGGCCTTGTGGCCGAGTGAGCGCGGCGCCACGTCCGGGAAGAAATGCCGGCCGCTCACCAGCATGTCGGTGCTGATGGCCAGGTGGTGGCCGGGGTGGCCCTCGATCAGCGCGCAGTCATCGCCCACGCCGAGCGCGGCCTTGCGCACCGGCCGCGTGAAAAAGCGGCGGATCAGGTCGAACTCGGAAAGCGGGGCTGGCTGGGCGTGGGACATCGTCGTCAGGAAGATTCGCCCGCCGGGTGGGACGGATCGGGGGCTGCGCGTTGCGCGAAGATGAATGGCGATCCGGGGCAATCCCGCGGCGCGTGCGCAGCGCGTCAGGATGGGGCGCGTCCGGCATTTCAGCAAGATACTGCCGCGCACGACAGCCATGACCATCGCGCGGTACGCCGCTTCTGCCGGCAGGCGCTACGCTTGCTGGTATTGCCCGGGGGGATGGGGCATATTGTACCGAATCGCAAAGGTGCCCCAAGTAAAAGGCTTATTGTGAAATAGTATTTCACTATATAAAATGCTGGGTTCCAAAGGAAGAGAAGGGCGGACACGTGGAGCCGGTCCGCCGATCATCCCCCGCCTCGTCAATGACGGCTCCACCGATTGGAAGATGCGCCGATGACCAGCCCTCAGCAGTCCCCGTCCCAAGACGATCTGAAACAGCAGCAGCGTGAGGCGCTGCGCAAAGCGGCGCTCGAGTACCACGAGTTTCCCACCCCCGGCAAGATCTCGGTCACGCCGACCAAGCCGCTGTCGAACCAGCGCGACCTGGCCCTGGCCTATTCGCCGGGCGTGGCCGCCGCTTGTGAAGAGATCGTTTCCGATCCGGCCAATTCCTTCCGCTACACCGCCCGCGGCAACCTTGTCGCGGTGATCACCAACGGCACCGCCGTGCTGGGCCTGGGCGACATTGGCGCCGCGGCTTCCAAGCCGGTGATGGAAGGCAAGGCTGGCCTGTTCAAGAAGTTTGCCGGTATCGACGTGTTCGATATCGAAGTCGATGAGAAGGACCCGGAAAAGCTGGTCCAGATCATCGCCGCGCTGGAGCCCACCTTCGGCGGCATCAACCTCGAAGACATCAAGGCACCGGAGTGCTTCTACGTCGAGCGCAAGCTGCGCGAGAAGATGAAGATCCCCGTCTTCCACGATGACCAGCACGGCACCGCCATCGTGGTGTCCGCGGCCATCATCAACGGCCTGAAGGTGGTCGGCAAGGACATCAAGAAGGTCAAGCTGGTGGCCTCGGGCGCCGGCGCGGCCGCGCTGGCCTGCCTGGACCTGCTGGTCGACATCGGCCTGCCGATCGAGAACATCTGGGTGACGGACCTGGCCGGCGTGGTCTATGAGGGTCGTACCGAGCTGATGGACCCGGAAAAGGCGCGCTTCTCGCAAAAGACCGACAAGCGCAAGCTGGCCGAAGTGATCGACGGTGCCGACATCTTCCTGGGCCTGTCCGCCGCGGGCGTGCTCAAGCAGGACATGGTCCAGCGCATGGCCGACAAGCCGCTGGTGCTGGCACTGGCCAACCCCAACCCGGAAATCGCGCCGGAGCTGGTCAAGGAAGTGCGCCCTGACGCCGTGATGGCCACCGGACGCACCGACTACCCGAACCAGGTCAACAACGTCCTGTGCTTCCCGTTCATCTTCCGCGGGGCGCTGGATTGCGGCGCCACCACCATCACGCGCGAGATGGAAATCGCCGCGGCCAATGCCCTGGCCGAACTGGCGCGCCAGGAGCAGAGCGACATCGTCGCCACTGCCTATGGCATCCAGGACCTGTCGTTCGGCCCCGAGTACCTGATTCCGAAGCCGTTCGACCCGCGCCTGATCGTCAAGGTGGCGCCGGCCGTGGCCGAGGCCGCGATGAAGTCCGGCGTGGCCGCCCGTCCGATCGAGGACATGGACGCCTACCGCCTGCAGCTGCAGCAGTTCGTGTACCACTCGGGCACGCTGATGAAGCCGATCTACGCCGCCGCGCGCAAGGTCGAGATGGATAAGAAGCGCATCGTCTTCGCCGAAGGCGAGCAAGAGCGCGTGCTGCGCGCGGTGCAGGTGATCGTCGACGAAAAGCTGGCCAACCCGATCCTGATCGGCCGCCCGGCCGTGCTGCAGCACCGCATCGAGCGCTTCGGCCTGCGCCTGCGCGCCGGCGTGGACTTCACCGTGGTCAACCCCGAGCACGATGAGCGTTTCCGCGACTATTCCGACGCCTATTACCGCATGATGGCGCGCGAGGGCATCACGCCCGAGTACGCCAAGCTGGAAATGCGCCGCCGCACCACGCTGATCGGCGCGATGCTGGTGAGCAAGGGCGAGGCCGACGGCATGATCTGCGGCACCGTCAGCAACACCGCGGCGCACCTGCGCTATATCGACCAGGTGCTGGGCGGCACCAACAAGGTCTACGCGGCGATGAATGGCCTGGTGCTGCCGGGCCGCCAGATCTTCCTGGTGGATACGCACGTCAACGTCGACCCGAGCGCCGAAGAGCTGGCCCAGATCACGCTGATGGCCGCCGAGGAACTGAAGCGCTTCGGCATCGAGCCCAAGGTCGCGCTGCTGTCGCACTCGAACTTCGGTTCGTCCGAAGCGCCTTCGGCCCGCAAGATGCGCGAAACCCTCGCCATCCTGCGCGATCGCGCCCCGGACCTGGAGATCGACGGCGAAATGCACGGCGACAGCGCGCTCGACCAGAAGCTGCGCGACCAGCTGGTGCCGGATGGCGCGCTCAAGGGCGAAGCCAACCTGCTGGTGTGCCCGAACATCGACGCGGCCAATATCTCGTACAACCTGCTCAAGGTTGCCGCGGGCAACAACGTCGCGATCGGGCCGATCCTGCTGGGCGTGAAGGCGCCGGTGCACATCCTGACGCCGTCGGCCACGGTGCGCCGCATCGTCAACATGACCTCGCTGGTCGTGGTGGATGCCTCTGCCAAGCGCTAAACCGCTTGGTATGGCCGGTAGCCGGCCAATGTGACGAAAAGCCGGGTTCGCCCGGCTTTTTTTACGTCCATATGTGCATGGTTAGTATGCGCACACATACGCTTAACATATTGAAACAATTGAAGAATTACCGCTGCCGCCGGGCCGGGATTGATTAATTGCGTGCATGCGCGTAACCTTACGCCTTTGATACAGGCGCTCGCCATGAGCGCCCCGGTGCGGCCGGCATCCATCGCGCTCCTCTACGGGTGGCGCAGGGCGCTGGCCAGGGTGGCCCGGACAGATCGTCTACCCAACCAGCGGCAGGCTCGATTTCCGGTTCAACCAAGACAAGCAACGTGGGTTTCCAAGTTTCTCTGATGCGGCACGCATCGCGCATGCTGGCCCGGTCCATGACCGGCGCGGCGCTGGTGCTGGCCCTGGCGCAGCCGACGCTGGCGCGGCAGGTGCAGACCGAAGGGATGGGAACCATTGCAGTGCAGCAGTTGCCCAACGATGCACGGCAGACCCTGGAGCGCATCGAAGCCGGCGGCCCGTTCCTGTATGACAAGGACGGATCGAGATTCGGCAACTACGAACGCATCCTGCCTCAACGTGAACGCGGGTATTACCGCGAATACACGGTCAAGAGCGCCAGGAGCCGGAACCGGGGAGCCAAGCGGATCGTCTGCGGCGGAGAACAACGCGCTGCCAACGATTGTTACTACACGGAAGATCACTACAACAGCTTCAAACGGATACTCAAATGATGACTGACATTTTCGGATTGGGCGACGCCCTTGCCGCCCGCGAAGAGCGCGGCGCCGGAGATGGCTGGCAGCGGGCTCAGCAGCAGGCCCAGAACCTATACGACAACGTGCTGATGATGCCGAGCCAGGAGCTCATGCAAAAACTCCCGCCCGCGACCGCGCCCGTGGCCATGCCCGCCGGTCCCGGTTGGAACGACGGCACCAGCGAGGGGGCCATGAACCTGTTCAAGACGGTGCGTCCGAACATCGTCCAGTCGATCCGCGCCTTCCGCGTGCCTGAGCTGGCCCAGGCGGCCGCCGATCTCGGGCAGCATTTCCTCTATGCCAATTGCGCCCATTGCGCGAGCAAGGCTGAGGTCCTGGAAACCATCGCCACGTCGTTCACCTTCCCGAAGCACTTCGGCAAGAACTTCGACGCGCTGGCTGACTGCCTGACCGACATGATCTACAAGGCAGGCCCGCAGCCGGGCTTTGTGATCGTGCTGGAAGGCTTGCCGATCGCGCAGAAGTTCGACAAGGAAGGGCGCGAGGTGCTGCTCGACGTATTCCGCGACGCCGCCGAGTTCTGGGGCGAGCGCAAGGTGCAGTTCCGGGTGTTTTATTCGTTCGCCTGAGAGCACTGCCTGAGCCCTTGCAAGGCGAATCAAGCAAAAAGCCCGCAATTGCGGGCTTTTTGCTTTCCGGCGAGGTGCTGGTCCTATTCCTGCGCCGGCAGATGCCCATGCGGCGTGAGGCGGTCGATCAGTTCCGGCAATCCTTCGCTCAGTTGCGCGGCCACGTCATCCTGCGACATGCCGGTGGTCTGTGCCAGCGATTCGAGCGTGCCGGTGTCGCCCAGCGCGCTGCTCAGCGCCGATGGCGTGACCGGCTGGTTGGCGCCGCTGCCGATCCACGAGTTCACCTGTTCGCCCAGCCCGGCCTGCGCCAGGATCTGCTGCAGCGCGCCGATGCCGCCGGCGGCCGCGCCCAGTGCCTGGCTGTTGGCCGGGGCGCCACCCTGGCCGCCAAGCAGTCCGCCCAGCAGCGAGCCAAGGTCCAGGCCGCCGGTGGCGCCGCCGGGCGCTGCGCCGGCACCGCCGCCGCCGAGCATGCCGCCCAGCAGCCCGCCGAGGCTGCCCAGTCCGCCCAGGCCGTCATCGACAGGCGCCGCATCGTCTGCTTGTCCGCGGCTACGCATGGCCAGCGTTGCCAGCAGGCCAAGCGCCATCATCAGCTTGGGGTCGAGCCCTCCGGTACTGCCTGCCTCGCCACGCGCGCCGCCGAGTTGTCCGAGCACACCGCCCAGCACGCTATCGAGTAGTCCCATGGTCGACTCCTTTCAGTCAGGGTTGCAAGGTTGACGCGATGACCGGATGGCCGCCGCCGTCAGAATCCGCCAAGCAAGGCGTTAAGGGTTGCCAGGCATGCCAGCCCGGCGGTTTCAGTGCGCAGGATGCGGGGGCCGAGCGACACGCCGGTGAAACCCGCCTGTCTTGCCGCCTGCTCTTCGTCGGGCGCCAGGCCGCCTTCGGGGCCGATCAGCAGCGTAACGCCGCCGGCCAGCAAGCTTTCGCGCTGTTCGGCGATGAACGCTGGCAGCGAATGCGTGGCGCGCGGCGATACCAGCAGCCTGGCACCGCCAGCCGCGGACTGCGCCAGCCATGTCTCAAAGTTAGCGACCGGCGCAACCTCCGGCAAGCGATTGCGGCCGCATTGCTCGCAGGCGGCCTGCACCAGCGCCTGCCAGTGCGCGTGGCGCTTGTGCGCGCGCTCGCCCGACAGGCGCACCACCGAGCGGCTGGCCTGCAGCGGCTGGATTGCCGTGACGCCCAGTTCGACCGCCTTTTCGATCAGCCAGTCCATCTTGTCGCCGCCGGCCAGGCCCTGGGCCAGCGTGACACGGAAGGGCGGCTCGGCTTCGGCCGCGTCATGCGCGCCGATGCGCGCCAGCGCGTGGCGCTTGCCCAGCTCGACCAGCGTGGCCGCGTGGCTGCCGCCGCGGCCGTCGAACAGCGTCATGGCGTCGCCCGGCACCAGGCGCAGCACCTGCACGTGGCGCACCACCGGCTCAGGCAGCGGAAAATCGGATTCGGCGGCCAGGACGGTGTCCGTGCCGCCGACGAAGAAGCGTGGTGCCATCAGCTTGCCTGGCCTGCTGCCTGTTCCAGCGGCTTGCCGAAGCCCCAGCGGTAGCCGTCGGGATCTTCAACCATGCAGTAGCGGTCGCCCCAGAACTGGTCGGCCGGCGCCATCAGGCTGACCGCGCCGGCGTCGACCGCGCGCTGGTGCATGGCGTCGACATCGTCGCAATAGACATAGAAGGTCTGCGGGCACTCGACGCCCAGCGAGCGCGGCGTGCGCGCGGTGCTGCCCCAGGCGCCCTCGGGCGCGAACATCACCACCAGTTGGCCCTGGTAGTGCATCTCGGCGTGGGTCGGCACGCCGTTTTCGTCGACCACGTTGCCGGCCGTGAAGCCGAAGGCGCGGCTGTAGAAGTCCAGTGCGGCGCGCCCGTTGGCGACGGTCAGGTAGGGGGTGAGCCAGGGGGTGTTGGCCGGTCTGGTCATGATCGTCTCCTGAGTGCGGGAAACCCGGCGCGGCTGGCGTGCCGCGCGGTGCGAGAGTGCATCTTACGCGTGCCGCGCTACGCTGTCGAAGTGCGGCGCAGCGGTGAAGCTGGCGCTGTCGGGGTGAAGCATCAGGCATGTGAGGGGCCGGATAGTTCCGGTGCCGGGGGCGGGGCCGTGCCAGGCGGCCTGCGGTGATCGCGCGGACTGCGCCGCGGGGGCTGTCCGGGAGTCCGGAAAACCCCCTAGCTTCTGCTAAAATTGCGGTTTTCCTGCCGTCACCGTCAGGCTCACGCCCGCTCACGTCCAAGACCGCCCGCATGTCCGCCCTTGCCCATCCCGCCACAAGCCCTTTTGCTTCCCAGCCCGCCAAGCTGATGGCCGACGCCATCCGCGTGCTTGCCATGGACGCCGTCCAGCAGGCCAATTCCGGCCACCCCGGTGCACCGATGGGCATGGCAGACATCGCCGTGGCGCTGTGGGGCCGGCACCTGAAGCACAACCCGGGCAACCCCCAGTGGGCCGACCGCGACCGCTTCGTGCTGTCCAACGGCCACGGCTCGATGCTGATCTATTCGCTCTTGCACCTGACCGGCTATGAACTGCCGGTGGAAGAGCTGAAGAATTTCCGCCAGCTGCACAGCAAGACCGCCGGCCACCCGGAATACGGCATCACCCCGGGCGTGGAAACCACCACCGGCCCGCTCGGCCAGGGCATCACCAACGCAGTCGGCATGGCGCTGGCCGAACGCCTGCTGGGTGAAGAATTCAACCGCCCCGGCTACGACATCGTCAACCACCACACCTATGTGTTCCTGGGCGACGGCTGCCTGATGGAAGGCATCAGCCACGAGGCCTGCTCGCTGGCCGGCACGCTGAAGCTGAACAAGCTGATCGCACTGTGGGACGACAACGGCATCTCGATCGACGGCGACGTGGTGCACTGGTTCAATGACGATACCCCGAAGCGGTTCGAGGCCTACGGCTGGAACGTGATCCGCGGCATCGACGGCCATGACGTTACCGCCGTCGACATGGCGATCTCGCAGGCCAAGGCCAGCGACAAGCCGACCCTGATCTGCTGCCGCACCAAGATCGGCAAGGGCGCCCCGAACAAGGAAGGCGGCCACGACGTGCACGGCGCCCCGCTGGGCGGCGCCGAAGTGCTGGCCACGCGCGAGGCGCTGGGCTGGGCCCACGCCCCGTTCGAAGTGCCGGCCGAGGTTTACGACGCCTGGGACGCCAAGGCCAACGGCCAGGCGCTGGAGCGTGCCTGGAACGCGCTGTTCGATGCCTACGCCGAGCGCCACCCGTATGAGGCCGGAGAGTTCCGCCGCCGCATGAAGGGCGAACTGCCGGGTTCGTTCGACGCCGCAGTTGAGGCCTTTATCGCCAAGTGCGAGGAAAAGGCCGAGACCATCGCCACCCGCAAGGCCAGCCAGAACACCATCGAGGCCTTCGGCCCGGTGCTGCCCGAGTTCCTCGGCGGTTCGGCCGACCTGACCGGCTCGAACCTGACCAACTGGTCGGGCAGCCAGGCCGTGCGCGTGGATGCCTGGGGCAACCATATCAACTACGGCGTGCGCGAGTTCGGCATGAGCGCCGTCATGAACGGCATCACGCTGCACGGCGGCTACATCCCCTACGGCGCCACCTTCCTGACCTTCTCGGACTACAGCCGCAATGCGCTGCGCATGGCGGCGCTGATGAAGATCCGCTCGCTGTTCGTGTTCACCCATGACTCGATCGGCCTGGGCGAAGACGGCCCGACCCACCAGTCGATCGAGCACGTTGCCAGCCTGCGCCTGATCCCGAACATGGATGTCTGGCGCACCGCCGACACCACCGAGACCGCCGTGGCCTGGGCCGAGGCGATCCGCCGCGAGAACGGCCCGAGCTGCCTGATCTTCAGCCGCCAGAACCTGCCGTTCCAGCGCCGCGACGACGTCACGCGCGCCAATATCGCGCGCGGCGGCTACGTGCTGCGCGACAGCGTGAACCCGAAGACCAACCGTCCGGACGCCGTGATTCTGGCTACCGGCTCGGAAGTCGGCCTGGCCGTCGGCGCCGCCGATGCACTGGCCGCCGAAGGCGTGCACGTGCGCGTGGTGTCGATTCCCGCGACCACCGTGTTCGACAAGCAGGACACCGCCTACAAGGCCAGCGTGCTGCCGGCCGGCGTGCCGCGCGTGGCGGTCGAGGCGGGCGTGACGGACTTCTGGTGGAAGTACCAGGTCCAGGCGGTGGTGGGCATTGACACCTTCGGTGAGTCGGCCCCGGCCGGCGTGCTGTTCAAGCACTTCGGCTTTACCGTCGACAACGTTGTCCGAACGGTAAAGGACACCCTTATCTAAGCATCCGGGCGCTGGAGCCGCGTGGTGCGCCGCGCGGCCCGTGCGGCGCCCACCGGTTTCAATCGATCCTCAGGAGAGACAGTCATGACCATCAAGATCGGCATCAACGGCTTCGGCCGCATCGGACGCATGGTGTTCCGCGCCGCAGTCGCCAACTTCAAGGACATCGAAGTCGTTGGCATCAACGACCTGCTGGAGCCCGACTACCTGGCATACATGCTGAAGTACGACTCGGTGCATGGCCGCTTCGACGGCGAAGTGTCGGTCGACGGCAACACCCTGGTCGTCAACGGCAAGAAGATTCGCCTGACCGCGGTCAAGGATCCGGCCGAACTGAAGTGGGGCGAGATCGGCGCCGATGTGGTGGTCGAATCGACCGGCATCTTCCTGACCAAGGAAGGCGCGCAGAAGCACCTCGACGCGGGCGCCAGGAAGGTGATCATGTCGGCCCCGTCCAAGGACGACACCCCGATGTTCGTGTACGGCGTGAACCACGAGTCGTACAAGGGCGAGGCGATCATCTCCAACGCCAGCTGCACCACCAACTGCCTGGCACCGGTGGCCAAGGTGCTGAACGACAAGTGGGGCATCAAGCGCGGCCTGATGACCACCGTGCACGCTGCCACCGCCACCCAGAAGACCGTTGACGGCCCGTCCAACAAGGACTGGCGCGGCGGCCGCGGCATCCTGGAAAACATCATCCCGTCGTCGACCGGCGCCGCCAAGGCCGTGGGCGTGGTGATTCCGCAGCTGAACAAGAAGCTGACCGGCATGTCGTTCCGCGTGCCGACCTCGGACGTGTCCGTGGTCGACCTGACCGTCGAGCTGGAAAAGTCGGCGACGTACGAAGAAATCTGCGCCGAGATGAAGGCCCAGAGCCAGGGCGCGCTCAAGGGTGTGCTGGGCTACACCGAAGACAAGGTCGTCGCCACCGACTTCCGCGGCGATGCCCGCACCTCGATCTTCGACGCCGAAGCCGGCATCGCGCTGGACGGCACCTTCATCAAGGTCGTGAGCTGGTACGACAACGAGTGGGGCTACTCGAACAAGGTGCTGGAAATGGTCCGCGTCGCGGCCAAGTAATCCGGCAGCTTCCGCAGTAAAGGAAAACGCGCCTTCGGGCGCGTTTTTCATTTTCCGGCGCTGTGATATTCAGCCAGCCGGGCGGGGCGCCAGTGGGCGCGCGTCGATTGCGTCGCCGTCCACCAGGAAATGGCCGCCAGCCACATGGTGGATGGTGCGCAGCGCATCATGGCCGTCGAAATGCCAGCGCCCGTTGCTGAACACGCGCGAGTCCGCATGAGCGGCCACGACTTCGCCAAGGAACAGGTCGTAGGTCTGCTGCGTGGCCGGCTCCGGCAGCAGCCGGCATTCCAGCCAGGCCGCGCAGCCCTCCAGCAGCGGCGCGCCCACCGCCGTGCCGGCAAAGGTGCCAAGGCCGTAGGCGTCGAACTTGTCGGTGCCTTCCTGCTCCATCAGCGCCAGGCCCGAGCTGGAGCCCAGTGCCTCGGTCAGGTCGACCTGGCTGACGGTGGGGACCTGCAACACGAACTCGCCGCTGTCTTCCAGCAGGTGCCGGGTCCAGGTGCTCTTGTCCAGCACCACTGCCACCTTGGGCGGGGCGAAGTCGAGCGGCATGGCCCAGGCGGCGGCCATGATATTGCGCTTGCCGCCGGCGGCGGCGCTGACCAGCACAGTGGGGCCGTGGTTCAGCAAGCGGTAGGCTTTCGGGAGTGATACGGGCAGGCGGAAATGTTCAGGCATGATGGCCGGGATCGAGCCGTCAGAAAAGAATGATAAAAATGGGAACGGCGGACCCACTATACCCGGATGTACGAGTGCATGTTGCGGCGCGGGAAATGTTCACATATGCGGTCAATTGTGGAAAAAGAGCGCAATTTTTCAGAAATATGGCGTAGACGGCCATTTCAGAAATGCCGAATTTGCTTTCCGAGCTTGTTTTTTCCTCTTACACTATTAAGACGCCGTTGAAATCTGATGTGCAGCCAGTGCAAGTGGTGGGGCCATCTAGCTAAGAATAATCTGACCGAGGCCTGATCATGGTGAACGTAGACACGAAGCTTTTAGTGATCTTCACCGAACTACTGAGCAAGCGAAATGCCACTTATGTAGCGGAAAAGATGCATATGACCGCACCGGCCGTATCGCACTCGCTGGGCAGGCTGCGTGAAATCTTTGACGATCCGCTCTTCATCCGCGTCCCGCATGGCCTGACGCCAACGCCGCGTGCGCTGGAACTGGGCCCGAAGATCCGCGACATGCTGGACTTGTGGTCGTCGATCAACGAGGGCGATGCCGACAATTTTGATCCGGCCATTGCCACCGGCACGCTGAGCATCGGCTTCGCTGCTGAACTGGGCGACACGGTATTCAACCGTTTTGTGCTGCGTATCAAGCAGCTGGCGCCGGACCTGCATATCAAGCTGGTCGAATCCCATTCGTGGGAAACGGACGTCGCCTCGATGCGCGCCAATGAACTTGACCTGGCCTTTTCGCCGTTCCCGACACGCCACCCGGAAATCGTCGAGGAAATGGTGACGTCGCTGAACCTGTGGGTTTGCGCGCGCAAGAGCCATCCGGTGCTCAAGAACCACTGCTCGCTGGAGCAATACCTGGATTGCGGCCATATCTTCATGGCGCATTCCGGCGGCTCCGGCCGCCCGGCGCCGTCGCTGATTCCGCTCGACTACGCGCTGCAGCAGCGCGGGCTCAAGCGCAATGCGACGCTGACGGTACATTCATGGCGTGCCCAGGCCGAACTGGCCTCGCAGACCGACATGATCTTCACCGTCAATGCGCTGACCAAGGACATGGCCTGCGAGACCTATGGCCTGAAGGCCTTCCCGCTGCCGTCGGAACTGAACACCATGCTCGGCCTGAACATGTTCTGGCACCGCAGCCGCAACACCCATCCGATGCTGGTGTGGGCGCGCAACCTGTTCCGCCAGGTGGTGGGCGAGTTTGTCGGACTGCCGCCGGCACGCCCGGCACGGGTGGTCACCGAACAGGACCTGCAAGACCTGCAGGCACCCTGAGCAGCATCCTGCGGCGAGCAGCCCAAACAAAAAACCGGCGCCTGGCGCCGGTTTTTTGTTGCCCGTCTGCGCTCCGCGGTGGAGCGTGCAGGCTTATCGTTTGGGTCTGTGGGGACAGTCTGTTTTGGTGCAATTGCCGTACAGCGACAGTGCATGTTCCTGCAGCGTAAAGCCGCGCTCGCGCGCGATGCTTTGCTGGCGGTGCTCGATTTCAGAGTCGAAGAACTCCTCGACGCGGCCGCAGTCGAGGCACACCAGGTGGTCATGGTGCTTGCCTTCGTTGAGTTCGAAAATCGCCTTGCCGGATTCAAAGTTGTTGCGCGAGAGCAGGCCCGCCTGCTCGAACTGGGTCAGCACGCGGTAGACGGTGGCCAGGCCGATGTCCATATGCTCGTTCAGCAGGATACGGTAGACGTCTTCCGCGCTCAGGTGCCGCTGCTCACTGGTCTGAAAAATTTCAAGAATCTTCAGCCTGGGCACGGTCGCCTTCAGGCCGATGTTCTTGAGGTCCGCCGGACTCGGCATGTGGGTGACTCCCTAGAGTACAATGACTGGATAGTTGAATCATAAGGGTTTTGGCAGCAAAAGTCGCTCGCGGTAGTGATGTCCCAGGTCGACGTCACGCGCCCGGCACGGTTGCCGTCCCATGTGGTTGTCGCGGCAGGCGCAACAGGCGTGTGTGGTGCAATCGGCGCATATTGCGCCGTTTTTGTGCCCGCTTTGCGGTACCGTGCCGCGGTACTTTTCTTTCCCTCCCGGAAGCGAGATACATGCGTTCTATCCGTTCGTCCGCCATGCGCCCGACGCTGGTTGTCCCCCTGCTGGCCGCGGCCCTGCTGGCCGGCGCCTGCTCAGCCTACGATTCCACCTCGCGCAAGGTAGCCAACGCCATCACGCCGTACCGGATCAACATCGTGCAGGGCAATTTCGTCTCGCGCGAGGCCGTATCGCAACTGCGCGAAGGCATGACGCGCGACCAGGTCAAGTTCCTGCTCGGCACGCCGCTGCTGAATGACGTGTTCCACGCCAACCGCTGGGACTATGTGTTCTCGTTCCGCCGCGGCAATACCCCGGTGGTGCAGCAGCGCCGCTTCACGGTGTTTTTCGAAGGCGACCGGCTGGTCAAGTTCAGTGGCGATGAACTGCCGTCCGAGTATGAGCTGATTGCCGAGATCGACGGCATGAAAAAGGCGCTGAAGGACCAGACGCCGGGCAAGATCTCCACCGGCGCGACAGCCGCCGCGGCCGCCCCGGCCGAAGCGCAGACCACGGTGGAGAACTTTGTGCCGCGGCAGGCGCAGCAGCCGGAGGCGGCACCCGCCCCTGCGGCATCGCCGGCCGCTCCCACCGAGGCAGCGGCGCCGGCCCAGGCCCCCAAACCGGCCGCCAACTGATCGGCCGCACGGCGCGCCGGCAGCGGCGCGCCACCAGTTTTCCGGGCCGGTCAGGCATGGCCGGCTCGATCACTTTCCGCGCATTGCGCATATTCCGCTGAGCCAGACACCATGAACATCGCCATTGCAGGCGCATCGGGCCGCATGGGCCGCATGCTGATCGAACAAGTGCTGAACACCGAGGGCGTGAGCCTCGCGGGCGCGCTCGACGTGCCGGGCTCGCCGGCGCTGGGCCAGGATGCGGGCCTGCTGCTGGGCCGGCAGACCGGTGTGGCGATCAGTTCCGATGTGGAAGCGGTGCTGGCCGGCGCGGACTGCCTGATCGATTTCACCCGTCCCGAAGGCACGCTGGCCCACGTGGCCGCGGCGAAGAAGCTGGGCGTGAAGATGGTGATCGGCACCACTGGCTTCGACGAGGCCGGCAAGGCCGCGTTGGCCGAGGCCGCCAGGTCGATCGGGATCGTCTTCGCCGCCAACTTCAGCGTCGGTGTCAACGCCACCTTCAAGCTGCTGGAAGTGGCCGCCAGGCTGCTGTCGACTGGCTATGATATCGAAGTGATCGAGGCGCATCACCGCTTTAAGGTCGATGCCCCGTCGGGCACCGCGCTGAAGATGGGTGAAGTGATTGCCGATGCGCTTGGCCGCGACCTCAAGACCTGTGCCGTCTATGCCCGCGAAGGCCACACCGGCGAGCGCAATCCCAACTCGATCGGTTTTGCCACCGTGCGCGGCGGCGATATCGTCGGCGACCACACCGTGATGTTCGCCGGCATCGGCGAGCGCATCGAGATCAGCCACAAGTCTTCCAGCCGCCAGTCGTATGCCGACGGTGCCGTGCGCGCCGCCCGTTTCCTCGCCGACAAGCCCAACGGCCTGTTCGACATGCAGGACGTGCTGGGCCTGAAGTAAGGCGCCGCGGGGCGCGCAGGGCCGAAACTGGCCTGCCGCCACGGTTATAATCATCTTCTTTCGCATTGCACGCCCGGCGGGCGCCGCGCAAGCGGCGCGCCCGCTGCTCTCATTCCAACGATTCCCCCGGATGCCGGCAGGCCAGTTGCCGCGCAAACGTTGTCCTGACTGCTGTCCCGACCATGCAAGACAAATACCTTCCTTCCGCCGTTGAACAAGCCGCCCAGCAGCACTGGCAAGCCATCGACGCCTATCGCGTGTCGGAGCATGCGGCCGGGGCCGACGGCAAGGAAAAGCCCAAGTTCTACGCCTGCTCGATGCTGCCGTATCCGTCGGGCAAGCTGCACATGGGCCACGTGCGGAACTACACCATCAACGACGTGATGGCGCGCTACCTGCGCATGAACGGCAACAACGTGCTGATGCCGATGGGCTGGGACGCCTTCGGCATGCCGGCCGAGAACGCCGCGCTGAACAACGGCGTGGCGCCGGCGGCCTGGACCTACGACAACATCGCTTACATGAAGAAGCAGATGCAGTCGATGGGCCTGGCGATCGACTGGTCGCGCGAGGTCGCCACCTGCAGCCCGGACTACTACCGCTGGAACCAGTGGCTGTTCCTGAAGATGCTGGAAAAGGGCATCGCCTACCGCAAGACCGGCACTGTCAACTGGGATCCGGTCGACCAGACCGTGCTGGCCAACGAGCAGGTCATCGACGGCCGCGGCTGGCGCTCCGGCGCGGTGGTGGAAAAGCGCGAGATCCCGATGTACTACCTGCGCATCACCGAGTATGCGGAGGAACTGCTGGGCGACCTGGACCAGCTGGGCTGGCCCGAGCGCGTCAAGGTGATGCAGCAGAACTGGATCGGCAAGAGCGTGGGCGTGCGCTTTGCGTTCCCGCACGACATCCCCGGCGAGGACGGCAAGCCGATCAATGACGGCAAGCTGTACGTGTTCACCACGCGCGCCGACACCATCATGGGCGTGACCTTCTGCGCGGTCGCCGCCGAGCACCCGCTGGCCACCCATGCCGCGCTGAACAACCCCGAACTGGCTGCCTTTATCGACGAATGCAAGCACGGCTCGGTCATGGAAGCCGACATGGCGACCATGGAGAAGAAGGGCATGCCGACCGGCCTGCAAGTGGTGCACCCGCTGACCGGCGAGAAGGTCGACGTGTGGGTCGGCAACTACGTGCTGATGAGCTACGGCGACGGCGCCGTGATGGGCGTGCCCGCGCACGACGAGCGCGACTTCGCCTTCGCGCTCAAGTACAAGCTGCCGATCAGGCAAGTCATTGACGTGAAGGGCCAGCCGTACTCGACCGAAGCCTGGCAGGAATGGTACGGCGACAAGGAGCAGGGCACCTGCATCCACAGCGGCAAGTACGATGGCCTCGGCTACCAGGCCGCGGTCGAAGCCATTGCCGCCGACCTGGGCGCCAAGGGCCTGGGTGAGAAGAAGGTGACCTGGCGCCTGCGCGACTGGGGCATCTCGCGCCAGCGCTACTGGGGCACGCCGATCCCGCTGATCCACTGCGACAGCTGCGGCGTGGTGCCGGTCCCTGAGAAAGACCTGCCGGTGGTGCTGCCCGAAGACCTGGTGCCGGACGGCACCGGCAACCCGCTGGCCAAGGATGCGCGCTTCCTGCAGTGCACCTGCCCGTCGTGCGGCAAGCCGGCGCGCCGCGAGACCGACACGATGGATACCTTCATCGACTCGTGCTGGTACTACATGCGCTATACCTGCCCGGATGCGGCCACCATGGTCGATGCGCGCAACGATTACTGGATGCCGATGGACCAGTACATCGGCGGCATCGAGCACGCGATCCTGCACCTGCTGTACGCACGCTTCTGGACCAAGGTCATGCGCGACCTGGGCCTGGTCAAGTTCGACGAGCCCTTCACCAACCTGCTGACGCAGGGCATGGTGCTCAACGAGACCTACTACCGTGAAGACGCGTCGGGCAAGAAGCACTGGTACAACCCGGCCGAGGTCGACCTGCGCACCGACGAGCGCGGCCGTCCGGTAGGCGCCACGCTGATCGCCGACGGCCAGCCGGTGGTGATCGGCGGCGTCGAGAAGATGTCGAAGTCCAAGAACAACGGCATCGATCCGCAGGCGCTGATCGACCAGTACGGCGCCGACACCGCGCGCCTGTTCGTGATGTTCGCCGCGCCGCCGGAGCAGCAGCTTGAGTGGAGCGGCTCGGGCGTCGAGGGCGCCTCGCGCTTCCTGCGCCGCGTGTGGAACTACGGCTATGCCAATGCCGCGGCCATCCGCGACGGCGCCGGCGGCAAGCCGACTGCCGATGACGCCGACCTGCGCCGCGAGATCCACGGCGTGCTCAAGCAGGCCAACTACGACTACCAGCGCATCCAGTACAACACCGTGGTGTCCGCCACGATGAAGATGCTGAACGCGCTGGACGACGCCAAGACCGCTTCGCCGGCCGCGCGCCGCGAGTGCTTCGGCATCCTGCTGCGCGTGCTGTACCCGGTGGTGCCGCACGTCACCCACGGCCTGTGGGACCAGCTGGGCTACGCCGCCGAAGCCGGCGACCTGCTCGACGCGCCGTGGCCGCAGGTCGATGAAGCCGCGCTGGTGCGCAGCGAGATCGAACTGGTGCTGCAGATCAACGGCAAGGTGCGCGGCAGCATCACCGTGCCCGCCGAAGCCGACCGCGCCGCGATCGAGGCAACCGCCGCCGCCAGCGAGACCGTGGCCAAGTTTGCCGAGGGCAAGGCGCCGAAGAAGATCGTGGTGGTACCCGGCCGCCTGGTCAACGTGGTGTTGTAAGCTGGCCCCGGAACCTGACAAGGAATCGCCAAGAATGAAGCGACTGAACATGGGGCGCCGCAAGGTGCTCGCGGCAATGCTGGCAGTGCCGGCAACGGGCCTGCTGGCCGGTTGCGGCTTCCACATGCGCGGCAACGCGGATTTCGCCTTCAAGCGGCTCTATATCGGGATTCCGGCCAATTCGCTGATGGGCGCGGACCTGCGCCGCGCCATCCGCGGCGGTTCCGACACCCAGGTGGTAGCCGACCAGAAAGAGGCCGACGCCCTGCTGGACGTGCTGCAGGACACCCGCACCAAGTCGATCCTGTCGATCACGACCGAGGGCGTGGTGCGTGAATACCGCCTGACGCAGCGTTTCACCTTCCGCCTGCGCGACCCCGCCGGCAATGAACTGATCGCGCCGTCGCAGCTGGTGCTGACCCGCGACCTGACCTACAACGAAGCCAACACGCTGGCCAAGGACTACGAAGAGCAGCAGCTGTACCGCGACATGCAGCGCGATATCGTGCAGCAGCTGATGCGCCGGCTGGCCGCCGTCAAGGCCATCTGATCACGGCATGCAGCTCAAGCTCGACGGGCTCGACGCGCACCTGAGGCAGGCCAAGGCCAAGGGCCTGGCACCGCTGTACGTGGTACATGGCGACGAACACCTGCTGGTGCTGGAAGCCGTCGACCGCCTGCGCGCCGCGGCGCGCGAAGCCGGCTTCTCCGAGCGCGACGTGCTGGTGGCCGAGCGCGGCTTCCACTGGGGCCAGCTGGTCGAGGCGCAGCAGTCGATGTCGCTCTTTGGCGACCGCAAGATCGTTGAACTCCGCATCCCGTCGGGCAAGCCCGGCAAGGACGGCGGCGAGGCGCTGCGCGCCGTGGCCGCCCAGCCGTCGCCCGACGTGGTGCTGCTGGTGACGCTGCCGCGGCTGGATTTTGCCGCGTCCAAGTCGGCCTGGTTCCAGGCGCTGGAAGGCGCCGGCGTGTCGATCAAGGTCGACTCCGTGGACCGCACCCGGCTGCCGGCCTGGGTCGGCGAGCGGCTGTCGCTGCAGCAGCAGCGTGTCGAGGGCGGCGAGCCGGGCCGGCGTGCGCTGCAGTTCATCGCCGACAAGGTCGAGGGCAACCTGCTGGCGGCGCACCAGGAAATCCAGAAGCTGGGGCTGCTGTACCCGCCCGGCGAGCTCACCTTCGACCAGGTGCACGATGCGGTGCTGAATGTGGCCCGCTATGACGTGTTCAAGCTGTCTGAATCGATGCTCTCTGGCGACGTGCCGCGGCTGGTGCGCATGCTCGAAGGGCTGCGCGGCGAGGGCGAGGCCACGGTGCTGGTGCTGTGGGCGCTGACCGAGGAAATTCGCGTATTATCCAAGGTCCGGCAAGGGCTGGCGGCCGGCAAGCCGGCGGGTGTGCTGATGCGCGAGCTGCGCGTCTGGGGCCCGCGCGAGCGGCTGGTGCCGCAGGCCGCGCAGCGCCTGGCGCAGCCAAGGCTGGAAGCGGCGCTGGCGCTGGCGGCGCGGCTGGACCGCCAGGTCAAGGGCCTGTCGGACCTGCCGCCACCGGGCGGCAGCCCGCTGCCGGCGGAACCATGGGACGGGCTGCAGCAGCTTGCCCTGATGATCGCGCGCTGAACGCGCAACTCCACAGGTTTGCTTCCCCCGCCGCGTGCGGCGGGGGGACGGAAAACACACTGACGGCCACCACCCCAGGGCCACTGACATGAACGAGCTCGACCTCAACCAATACATGGACCGCGTCGGCCGCCAGGCCCGCGCCGCGTCGCGCGCCATGGCGCGTGCCTCCACGGCCGACAAGAACCGCGCGCTGCTGACCATCGCCGCGGCCATCCGCCGCGATGCCGACAAGCTCAAGGCGGTCAACGCGCGTGACGTTGAACGCGCCCGCGCCAACGGCCAGGACGCCGCCTTCATCGACCGCCTGACGCTGTCGGACAAGGCCATCGCCACCATGGCCGCGGGCCTGGAGCAGATCGCCGCGCTGGCCGACCCGATCGGCGAGATCTCGAACATGAAGTTCCGCCCGACCGGCATCCAGGTCGGCCAGATGCGCGTGCCGCTGGGCGTGATCGGCATCATCTACGAGTCGCGCCCGAACGTGACCATCGACGCCGCGGCGCTGTGCCTGAAGTCGGGCAACGCCACCATCCTGCGCGGCGGCTCCGAAGCAATCGAATCCAACACCGCGCTGGCGGCGCTGGTGGCCGAGGGCCTGTCCGCGGCCGGCCTGCCGTCCGAGGCGGTGCAGGTGATCGAGACCACTGACCGCGCCGCCGTGGGCCGGCTGATCACCATGACCGAATACGTCGACGTGATCGTGCCGCGCGGCGGCAAGAGCCTGATCGCGCGGCTGATGGAAGAAGCGCGCGTGCCGATGATCAAGCACCTGGACGGCATCTGCCACGTCTATATCGACGCCGATGCCGACCTGGACAAGGCTGTGCGCGTCTGCGACAACGCCAAGACGCAGCGCTATGCGCCGTGCAACACCATGGAGACGCTGCTGGTGTCGCAGGACATCGCCGCCGCCGCGCTGCCGCCGCTGTGCCGCATCTACCAGGAGAAGGGCGTCGAGCTGCGCGTGTGTCCGGCCACCCGCGCCACGCTGGAAGCCGCCGGCTTTACCGGCCTGGTCGATGCCGCCGAGGAAGACTGGCGCCTGGAATACCTGGCGCCGATCCTCGCCATCAAGACCGTGGCCGGACTCGACGACGCCATCGCCCATATCAACGAATACGGTTCGCACCATACCGATTCGATCATCACCGAGAACTACTCGGCGGGCATGCGCTTTATCCGCGAGGTCGATTCGGCCAGCGTGATGATCAATGCCTCGACCCGCTTTGCCGATGGCTTCGAGTATGGCCTGGGCGCGGAGATCGGCATCTCCAACGACAAGCTGCATGCACGCGGCCCGGTCGGGCTGGAAGGGCTGACCTCGCTGAAGTACGTGGTATTCGGGCACGGCGAGATCCGCACCTGACGCTCGCGCGCCAACAACAATAACAATCGTTCTCGAACGTCTCTCTGCCGATGCTCTGGGTCAAAGCGCTGCATATCGTCTTCGTGGTCTCGTGGTTCGCCGGCCTGTTCTACCTGCCGCGCATCTTCGTCAACCTGGCGCTGGAAACCGACGCCGCCAGCACGCAGCGCCTGTTGCTGATGGCGCGCAAGCTGTTCCGCTTTATGACCATGCTGGCGGTGCCGGCGGTGGTGTTCGGTCTGTGGCTGTACCTGGGCTACGGCATCGGCCGCGGCGCGGGGCAGGGCTGGATGCACGCCAAGCTGGCGCTGGTGCTGGTGCTGATCGGCTACCACCATGGCTGCGGCGTGTTGCTGCGCAAGTTCGAGGCGGGGCGCAATACGCGCTCGCACAAGTTTTATCGCTGGTTCAATGAGCTGCCGGTGCTGGTGCTGCTGGCGGTGGTGATCCTGGTGGTCGTCAAGCCGTTCTGAGCCTGGCGCCCGGTCTGTTGTTGCCAATCCTGTAGCGGAACCGAAATGAGCAAGCTGGTTGACTATTACCTGACGCCGCAGTCGCCGTACGTCTACCTGGGCCATGCGCGCTTTGCCGCCATCGCCGAGCGCCATGGCGCGCAGGTGAACCTGAAGCCGTGCGACCTGGGCAAGGTGTTTTCCGTCTCCGGCGGGCTGCCGCTGTCGCAGCGCCCGCCCCAGCGCCAGGCCTACCGCCTGGTGGAGCTGGCGCGCTGGAGCGACTTCCTGGGCCTGCCGCTGCATCTGCAGCCGACGTTCTTCCCGGTATCGGGCGACGCGGCCAGCAAGCTGATCATCGCGGCGCAGCTGGCGCACGGCACCGCCCGCGCGATGCAGCTGACCGGCGCCATCGGCGCGGCAGTGTGGGCGCAGCAGCGCAATATCGCCGATGCCGCCACGCTGGCGCAGATTGCCGACGAGGCCGGCCTGGACGGCGCCAGCCTGCTCAGGGCCAGCGAGGCGCAGTCGGTGCAGGCGGCCTATGCGCAGAACACCCAGGACGCGATTTCGGCCGGCGTGTTCGGCGCGCCGTGGTACGTCCATGACGGCCAGCCCTTCTGGGGCCAGGACCGGCTGGATTTCCTTGAGCGCGCCCTGGCGGCGGCTTGAGCTAAGCTTCGGATAGATCCCCGTCCGCTACGGCGGACGTTTTTGTTTGCAGGAAACCCAACACATGACCCAAGCCTTCTTTGCCCCTTGCCCGCGCGGCCTGGAGAGCGCGCTCGCCGAAGAACTGCGCGAGATCGCCGCGATGCCGGGCATGGCCGCGCTGGCGCCGTTCACGGTGCACCAGGAGGTGCCGGGCGGCGTCAATTTCTCGGGCGAGATGGCCGCCGCCTATGCGGTCAACCTGCATTCGCGCATTGCCAGCCGGGTGCTGATGCGCGTGGCCGCGCGCGGCTACCGGCATGAAGACGACATCTATACGCTGGCACGCGGCGTGCGCTGGGAGCAGTGGTTTTCGCCCGATGAATCGCTGCGCGTGGACATCACCTCGCACAAGTCGCCGCTGCGCAGCCTGAATTTCACCGCGCTGCGGGTCAAGGACGGGGTCTGCGATGCCCTGCGCGAGCGTGTGGGCGCGCGCCCGAGCGTCGATACCGCCAGCCCGGATGTGCGCATCTATGCCCACCTGACCGAGCGTGACTGCACGCTGTACCTCGACACCACCGGCGAGCCCCTGTTCAAGCGCGGCTGGCGCACCGAGAAGGGCGAGGCGCCGCTGAAGGAAAACCTGGCCGCCGGCATCCTGCGCCTGGCGGGCTGGGTGCCGGGCCAGACCTTCCGGCCCTTCTACGACCCGATGTGCGGCAGCGGCACCTTCCTGATCGAGGCCGCGCAGGTGGCGCTGGGTATCGCGCCGGGCGGCAGCCGCAGCTTTGCCTTCGAATGGCTCAAGGGCATGGACACCAAGGCCTGGCAGAAGCTGAAGTCGGACGCGCAGCGCGCCCGCATGCTGGCCTCGGCCGATGAGCTGCAGGTGGTGGGTTCGGACATCTCCACCGACATGCTGGCGATCACGCGCGCCAACTGGGAGCGTGCCGGCCTGCCGGGCGAGGCGCGCACCAAGCAGGTGGATGCGCGCTTCGTGCAGCCGCCTTTTGATGAGCCGGGTTTGCTGTTGATGAATCCCCCGTACGGCGAGCGCATCGCGGTGCGCGGCCAGCGCCGCCTGCCAGAGGAAGAGATGCCGCGCGACGAGGTGGAGGAGGCCGCCGCCAACCAGTTCGCCAGTGCCTTCGCCACCACGCTCAAGCAGCATTTCGCGGGCTGGCAGGCGTGGGTGTTTACCGGCGACATGGGCTTCCCGCGCCGGCTGCGGCTCAAGGAGTCGCGCCGCACGCCGCTCTACAACGGCAATATCGAATGCCGGCTGTTCCGCTTCGACATGGTGCGCGGCGCCAACCGGGCGCCGCAGGCTGACTGACGGCGCCGGGCCGCCGGGTCAGGGGCGCTTGCGCCCCGTCAGTGCGTCGGGATTGCGGCTGAAGTCCGCCAGGAAGCCCTGCAGGCTGACCACCGGCTCCTGCAGCAGGTGGCGCGGCAGGTCGAACAGCGCGTAAATGAATTCTTCATTGCCTTCGCAGCGCTCGGCCGGCAGGCAGTATTGTTCCCAGTCCACGCACGCCGGCGTGTACATGCCGTTGCCGGGCCAGAAGAACGGCACCAGCCGGCCTTCGCGCAGGCCTTCGATCAGTGCCGCCGGGGCATCGTAGGCCTCGGCCGATTCCACCTGGCTCATCAGCCCGGCGCGGGTCTCGATCACCATCAGCGTGGCGTGGCCCTGCGCGGTCAGCAGCAGGATGCCGGCCGGGTTGGGGTACAGGTAGTACTCGACAAAGCCATAGCGCGCGATCAGCTGGCGCACGCGCTCGGTGATGGCCGGATCGGACAGGAACGAAAAGGAATGCCGCGTCAGCAGCTCGCGCAGCGTGCGCGACAGCGTGGCAAAGTACGCCTGCTGCATGGCCTCGATTTCCTGGTCCAGCCGCTCGACCATATTGCTTTCATGCTTCTTCACGTAGCGGTCGATCAGCCCGTGGTTGAAGCCCTGCACGGCGATGCTCTCGTCGGCGGTGCCGGTCAGCAGGATGGTCTTGCAGGGCAGGTCCTGCAGCGCCTGGCAGAATTCCAGCCCGTCCATCTGCGGCATCGAATAGTCGACCACCACCACGCCCGGCTGCAGGAAGCGCTTGAAATCGTGGATCTGGCGGTAGATGCGGTCGATGTCGAGCTGCACGGTGCGCCGCTCGGTCAGGAAGGTGAGGTCGTCGTGCGTCACGCGCACCGGCAGGAAGCCCGGGAAGCGGGTGGCATAGGCCTCGCGGATCCATTGCAGCGCTTCACGCGGGTCGGTGAAGGTGATCACCGCGCGCGAGGCATCCATCTGGAACGCCAGGCTGTCGATGAACGACTTGCTGTCATCGACCAGGACGGTCAGGACCGGGTGATGGAAGACCGACAGGTTCCTGTCGTGCGGGTTGAAGGTCATGGAGCGGCGGGCAGGGGTTCGGCGCAGTGGTTCGGCACGGGCGTGGCGCAAGCGGCAAGCCAGTGTGCGCATTCGCAGGCCAGTATAGCGCGCCACGGCTGCCTTGCAAGGCACGCCTTGCAGCCAGGGCCGGCGGCGGGAGGCGCCCGCGGCAGGGCCGGGATGGCCCGGGCCTGCGCGCGGCGCGCGGACGGCCTTAGTCGACCGCCTTGAACATATCCTCGACCACCTTCTTGGCGTCGCCGAACACCATCATGGTCTTGTCCATGTAGAACAGCTCGTTGTCCAGCCCGGCGTAGCCGGCGGCCATGGAGCGCTTGTTGACGATGATGGTCTTGGCCTTGTAGGCCTCCAGGATCGGCATCCCGGCAATCGGCGACTGGGGGTCGTTCTTGGCCGCCGGGTTGACCACGTCGTTGGCGCCCAGCACCAGCACCACGTCGGCCTGGCCGAACTCGCTGTTGATGTCTTCCATCTCGAAGACCTGGTCGTACGGCACCTCGGCCTCGGCCAGCAGCACGTTCATATGGCCCGGCATGCGGCCTGCCACCGGGTGGATCGCGTACTTCACGGTCACGCCCTTTTCGGCCAGCTTCTCGGTCAGTTCCTTGAGCGCGTGTTGGGCGCGCGCCACGGCCAGGCCATAGCCCGGCACGATGATCACGGTCTCGGCGTTGCCCATCAGGAACGCGGCATCGTCGGCGGAACCCGACTTGACCGGGCGCTGCTGCTGGTCGCCGGTTGCCGCCGCCGCGGTCGCGCCGCCGAAACCGCCCAGCAGCACGTTGAAGAACGACCGGTTCATCGCCTTGCACATGATGTACGACAGGATCGCACCGGAGGAGCCCACCAGCGAGCCCGCGATGATCAGCATCGGGTTGTTCAGCGAGAAGCCGATGCCCGCCGCTGCCCAGCCCGAGTACGAGTTCAGCATCGACACCACCACCGGCATGTCGGCGCCGCCGATCGGGATGATGATCAGCACGCCCAGCACGAAGGCGATCGCCAGCATGATCAGGAACGGCAGCCAGTCCTGCGACAGGAAGAAGATGACGCCGAAGCCCACCATTGCCACCGCCAGCAGCAGGTTCAGCCAGTGCTGGCCGGCAAACACCACCGGCGCGCCCTGGAACAGGCGGAACTTGTAGCGCCCGGCCAGCTTGCCGAAGGCGATCACCGAGCCGGAGAACGTAATCGCGCCGACGAAGCAGCCGATGAAGAGCTCGATACGGTTGCCCAGCGGGATCAGGTGCGAGCCTGCCGGGCTGATGCCGAACGCCGCCGGCTCGGCCACCGCCGCCACGGCGATGAAGACCGCGGCCAGGCCGATCAGCGAGTGCATCGCCGCGACCAGCTCGGGCATCTTGGTCATCTGCACCTTCTTCGCCACGTAGGCGCCGATGCCGCCGCCGACCACGAGCGCGGCGAAGATCAGCGCCAGGCCCGTGCCCACCGACGACTGGGCCGTGCCCGCCGCGAGGAATTCATTCTTCAGCTTGATGATCAGGACCAGCGTGGTCACCACGGCAATGGCCATGCCGATCATGCCGAAGGCATTGCCCTTGCGCGCCGAGGCCGGGTGCGACAGGCCCTTGAGCGCCTGGATAAAGCAGACCGAGGCCACCAGGTAGAGCAGGGTGACAAGGTTCATGCTGACAAGACCGGTCATCACGCACCCTCCCTGGCCAGCGCCGGCTTGGACTCAGGCGCCTTGGCCTTCGGTTCCTTCTTCTTGAACATCTCCAGCATGCGCTGGGTGACCAGGAAGCCGCCGAACACATTGACCGCGGCCAACGCCACCGCCAGCGTGCCCATCACGCGCCCGACCCCGCCTTCGGTCAGGCCCGCGGCGAGCATGGCGCCGACGATGATGATCGCCGAGATCGCATTGGTCACCGCCATCAGGGGCGTATGCAGGGCTGGCGTTACCGTCCAGACCACGTGGTAACCCACGTAGATCGCCAGCACGAAGATGATCAGGTTGATCACCGTGTGGTTCACCATCTCCATCGACTTCTCCTCCGTTGCTTTGAATCCGGGATGCGGCGTTTTACTGAATTCTTATTGCTGCATTGCGGTCAGGGCACGTCAAGGTCCAGTGGCTCAGATCGACCCATTGCGTGCCCCCTCTCCCGCTTGCGGGAGAGGGTTGGGGAGAGGGCGGGCTTGCCCACGAAGTCAGGCCGGCGGTATGCCAGCGCCTGCCCTCTCCCCCTGCCCCTCTCCCGCAGGCGGGAGAGGGGAGCAAACCCTCAGAACTTCTTGATTTCCTTGATGCCGTTCTTCTCGTTCACCAGGATGACCTTGGGCTTGTAGGCGGCGATTTCCTCGTCGCTCATCGGCGCGTAGGTGCAGATGATCAGCTGGTCGCCCAGGTGCGCGCGGCGGGCCGCGGCGCCGTTCAGCGAGATCTCGCCGCTGCCGCGCTCGCCCTTGATGATGTAGGTGGAGAAGCGCTCGCCGTTGTTCACGTTGTACAGCTCGATCTTCTCGAACTCCTTCATGTCGGCAGCGTCCAGCAGGTCCTGGTCGATGCCGCACGAACCCTCGTAGTTGAGGTCCGCCTGCGTCACGGTGACGCGGTGGAGCTTGGCGCGGAGCATGATGCGTTGCATGGGTGATACGTCCTTATATTTGATGCAAAAGCAGTGGGCGCATGGCGCCCGTGGAAATTACGCCGCCTCTCGCACGACCTTGCCGTCCCTGCACATCAGGCAGGCCGAGACGATGTCGTCTTCAAGGTTCAGCGTGAACTGGCCGTCCTTGTCGACGACCAGCTTGAGGAAGTCCAGCACGTTGCGGGCATAGAGCGCCGAGGCGTCGGCCGCGACCATGCTGGCCAGGTTGGTGTGGCCGATGATGATGACGCCGTTGTGGTTGACCAC
>NZ_JBYTAH010000032.1:0-74835 GCF_058787975.1 Cupriavidus sp. FW305-26 | reverse complement strand
CCACCGGAGCGGGGGCCGGGGCTGGCGCCTCGGCGGGCGCGGGCTCGGCCTTGCGCTTCTTCCAGAAACTAAACATTGGGGAATGGAGTCAATACCGGGGCCGATACCCTGGCGGCAGCCAAATGCCAGCAGGCAACCGGTTATAAATCAATGGGTTACGCAGGCATCGCGATGGCTGGGGAGAAAGCGTTGTGGTCCCGGCCGGCGATTGCGTATAGTTCGCTACATGGCAGATTCATGCGCGCAGTCTTGCGCACGTGAGTCGATCGGCAAAATTCTAGCAGACGGGGTCGCATGAACCATTGCGCTGTCCTGGCCGCTGCGGGCGCACAAGGCACCAAAGCCTGCGTCGCAACGCGCTTCCAACGCCTTTCACCTTCCTCCAAACCGCTTCCCGCCCGCGCCGCGCGTCTCGCGCGGCGAGTCATTCCCACGCTGCTGCTGGCCTTGCTGCCGTGGTCGATGCCGGCAGGGGCGCAGGGCGTGGTGGCTTCGCCGATGCCCGGCACGCAGACCGCCCCGGCCGGCGCGACCGCGCATGGCACGACCGAATACCGCCTGTCCAACGGGCTGCGGCTGATCGTCAAGGAAGACCACCGCGCGCCCACGGTGGCGCACCAGATCTGGTACCGCGTGGGCGGCATCGACGAGGTCAGCGGCACCACCGGCGTGGCGCACATGCTCGAGCACATGATGTTCAAGGGCACGCCCAAGGTCGGCGTGGGCGAGTTCTCCAAGCAGGTGGCCGCGCTGGGCGGGCGTGAGAACGCCATGACCAACCGCGACTTCACCATGTACTACCAGCAGATCGGCAAGCAGTACCTGCCGAGGATGATGGAGCTGGAGGCCGACCGCATGGCCAACCTCGTCATCACCAAGGACGAGTTCGAACGCGAGATGAAGGTGGTGATGGAAGAACGCCGCCTGCGCACCGATGACTCCGCGCGCGGCACCGTCTATGAGCAGTTGCTGGCCACGGTCTACACCGCCGCCGCGTACCGCCACCCGGTGATCGGCTGGATGGACGACCTGGTCAATATGCGCGTGGACGACGTCAAGGAGTGGTACCGCCACTGGTACGTGCCCAACAACGCCATGGTGATTGTCACCGGCGACGTCAAGGCCGAGGAAGTGCGCGCCCTGGCCGAGCGCTATTACGGCAAGCTCAAGCCGCGTACGCTGCCGCTGCGCAAGGACCAGGAAGAGCCGGCGCAAAAGGGCATCAAGCGCATCTGGGTCAAGGCGCCGGCCGAGAACCAGTACATGGTGATGGCCTACAAGGTGCCGCGCCTGCGCGATATCGAGAAGGACGTCGACCCCTACGCGCTGGAGGTGCTGGCGGCCGTGCTCAACGGCTACGACAACGCACGACTGACGCGCGAACTGGTGCGCGAGCAGCGCCTGGCCGACGACGTCAACGTCGGCTATGACAGCATCAACCGCGGCGAGTCGCTGTTCGTGCTCGACGGCACGCCCGCCACAGGCCACAACACCGACGAGATCGAGCGCGCGCTGCGCGCCGAGGTCCAGCGCATCGCCAAGGAGGGCGTGTCGCCGGAGGAGCTCAAGCGCGTCAAGGCGCAGGTGGTGGCCGGCCAGATCTACAAGCGTGATTCGGTGTTCGGGCAGGGCATGGAAATCGGCGTGTCCGAGATCTCGGATATCTCCTGGCGCCAGATCGACCGCATGCTCGACAAGATCAAGGCCGTCACGCCGGCGCAGGTGCAGGCCGTCGCCGCGAAGTATTTCAACGACGACAACCTGACCGTGGCCACGCTGGTGCCGCAGCCGATCGATCCGAACAAGCCCAAGTCCCAGGCCCCGTCGGGCCTGCGCCACTGAGGAAAGGCGATGACTCAGTCCGTCACCACCCCGCAGCGTGCGCTGCGCAAACTGGCCGGCGCCGCATTGGGCGCCGTGGTCCTGCTGGCTGCGCAACTGGCGCAGGCCGCGATCCCGATCGAGCACTGGACCGCGTCAACCGGCGCCAGGGTGTTCTTTGTGCATAGCCCGTCGATCCCGATGCTCGACGTCAATATCGACTTCGACGCCGGCAGTCGCTATGACCCGCCGGGCAAGGCCGGGCTGGCCACGCTGACCGCCGCGCTGCTGGACAAGGGCGCCGCGGCGCTGGAAGGCCAGCCGGCGCGCGATGAAGCGAAGATCGCCGATGGCTTTGCCGATACCGGCGCCGCCTTTGGCGGCGCCGCCGGCGGCGACCGCGGCGGCATCGGGCTGCGCACGCTGACCGCCCAGCCGGAGCTGGACCAGTCGGTCGCGCTGGCCGCGCAACTGATCAAGGCGCCGACCTACCCGGACGCCGTGGTCGGGCGAGAGAAGCAGCGCCTGATCACCGCCATCCGCGAAGCCGACGCCAAGCCCGGCGTGATCGCCGACAAGGCGCTGGCCAAGGCCATGTACCCTGACCACCCCTATGGCGTGGCCGCGACCCCGGACAGCGTGGCGTCGATCACGCGCGACGACATCGTCAGGTTCTGGCGCGACAACTACGGCGCGCAGCGCGCGGTCGTGACGCTGATCGGCGCGGTCGATCGCAAGCAGGCCGAAGCCATTGCCGAGCAGCTCACGCGCGGGCTGCCGCCCGGCAGCGCGGCGCCGGCCATGCCGCAGGTGCGCCTGAACATCGCCCCGAGCGAGCAGCGCATGCCGCATCCGGCACAGCAGTCCAGCGTGGCCATCGGCCAGCCGGCGATTGCCCGCGGCGACCCTGATTATTTCGCGCTGCTGGTGGGCAACTATGTGCTGGGCGGCGGCGGCTTCAGCTCGCGCCTGACTGACGAGGTGCGCGAGAAGCGCGGCCTGACCTACGGCGTGGACAGCTACTTCGCGCCGTCCAAGCAGCCGGGTCCGTTCGGCATCAGCCTGCAGACCAAGAAGGCGCAGACCGACGAAGCGCTGGCGCTGGTGCGCCAGGTGCTGGCGCGCTTTGTCGCCGAGGGCCCGACCGAGAAAGAGCTGCGCGCGGCCAAGGACAACCTCATCAACGGTTTCCCGCTGCGCATCGACAACAACCGCAAGCTGCTGACCAACGTCGCCAATATCGGCTGGTACGGGCTGCCGCTGGATTACCTGGACACCTGGACCGCCCAGATTGGCAAGGTCACGCGTGAGCAGGTCAGGGCCGCTTTCCAGCGCCATGTGCGCCCGGACAATATGGCGACGGTGATCGTCGGCGGCCCTGTCGCGGCGCCTGCGACTGCCGCCAGACAGTGATGCCGGCGCCGCTTGGGCCCGTCATGCGCGCCGGGGCTCCGGCGCGTGCGGCGAACCGGCCCGCAGGCTCTACAATCACGGGATGAATTCGCGTTCCCGATTGCCGTCGCCCCCCCCCCCGCCTCTCCTGCCGCTGCCAGCGGCGGGCGTTCCCCCGTTTCCGCGGCGCCACGCCAGGCACCGCGCCAGGAGCCGTCCCAGGTCCGCATCATCGGCGGCCGCTGGAAGCGCACCTTGCTGCCCGTTCCCGATGCCCAGGGCCTGCGCCCCACGCCCGACCGCGTGCGCGAGACGCTCTTCAACTGGCTCGGCCAGGACCTGTCCGGGCTGGAATGCCTGGACCTGTTCGCCGGCTCCGGCGCGCTTGGCTTCGAGGCCGCCTCGCGCGGCGCCGCCGCGGTCACGCTGGTCGAGTCCAATGCGCGCGTGGCCAAGCAGCTGCGCGACAACCAGTACCGGCTCGACGCGGCTCAGGTGCGCGTGATGCAGGGCGATGCCTTTGCCATTGCCGCGCAACTGCCCGATGCCAGCTTCGACGTGGTCTTCCTGGATCCGCCCTTCGCCGAGGACTGGGTCGGGCCGGCGCTGGAGCACGCGGCGAGGCTGTCGCGGCCCGGCGGCGCAGTCTATGTCGAGACCGACCATGCGCTGACCGGTGCCGACGCGCCGGTGCCGGCGTCGCTTGAAATCGTGCGCCACGCGCGCGCCGGCGCGGTGCATTTCCACCTGCTGCAGCATCGCGTGCCGGGCAACGGCGCTGCCTGATGCACCAGTCTGGGGCGATGGTCCGGGTAGGCCTGTTCTGCAATGAGGAAGGTCCCCTTCCTCAATGGGAAACGGCTTCATAGCTGCGCTGCGGCAAAACGGTGCGCCGGGCGGCTTCCAAGTGGCGCATTTGGGGTTACACTACGCCGCTGTTACAACGCTCGCGACGCAGCACCCACGCCGGTCCGGCCGGCGCAAGAGGCGGCCCAAGGCCGGCAGCGGGCAGATCAAGGAGGAAGTATGGTCATCGCGGTCTATCCCGGCACGTTCGATCCAATGACCCGGGGACACGAGGATCTGGTCCGCCGTGCGTCGAACATCTTCGACGAACTGGTGGTCGGCGTGGCGCACAGCCCCAACAAGCGCCCGTTCTTTTCGCTCGAAGAGCGCATCGGCATTGCCCGTGAAGTGCTCGGGCATTATCCCAATGTGCGCGTCGAAGGCTTTTCCGGCCTGCTCAAGGACTTTGTGCGCAACAACAATGCGCGCGTGATCGTGCGCGGCCTGCGCGCGGTGTCCGACTTCGAGTACGAATTCCAGATGGCAGGCATGAACCGCTACCTGCTGCCCGACGTGGAAACCATGTTCCTGACGCCGTCGGACCAGTACCAGTTCATCTCCGGCACCTTCGTGCGCGAGATCGCGGTGCTGGGCGGCGATGTCAGCAAGTTCGTGTTCCCGTCGGTGGAACGCTGGCTGCAAGAGAAAATCGGCAAACCGGAATAAAATAGCAGACTCAGATACGTCGAGTCGCGGCCAGTCGGGCGCGGGCGTGTCCGCAGGAAGGAAACACCATGGCGCTGATGATCACTGACGACTGCATCAACTGCGACGTTTGTGAACCCGAGTGCCCGAACGAAGCCATTTCGATGGGGCCCGAGATCTATGAAATCGACCCCAACAAGTGCACCGAGTGTGTCGGGCACTTCGACGAGCCGCAATGCCAGCAGGTCTGCCCGGTCGCCTGTATCCCCAAGGATCCGAACCGCGTCGAAACGCATGAGGTCCTGATGCAGCGCTACCGGCTGCTGACGGCCGCCAAGCACGCGGCCTGACCCGCAGCTTCAGCAAGGCAAAAAAAGCCCCCGGCACCGCAAGGTGACGGGGGTTTAACTTTTCCCCAGTTACTGCTGGTACTACCTACTGCACTGCGCGGTCACGCACCGATCGGCTTGCCGTCGCCACGGCGCACCACGATGGTGGACGAGCGCGGCGGCTTGGCCGCGTCCGGCCACGCGCCGGTGGGGTGCTGGATGTTGATGAAGCAGGTGGTCAGGTCCGGCGTGTAGGCGATGCCGGTGATCTCGCAGCCGGTCGGGCCGACCAGGAAGCGCTTGGACTGACCCGTCGGCGAGATGTAGTACATGCTGTTGTTGCCGAACGTGCTGGTGTAGGTGGCGCTGGTGCCGGAGTCGGTCTGCACCCACAGCCGGCCCTGCGGGTCGACGCGCAGGCCGTCGGGGCTCGAGAACGTGTCGCCGTTGATGTTGCCCTTCAGGTTGTCGGTGGCCAGCGACGGGTCGCCGGCCTGCAGCAGGATGCTCCACGTGAACGTGGTCGCCAGCGGCGAATTACCGGCTTCGTTCCACTTGACGATATGGCCGTGCAGGTTGTTCTTGCGCGGGTTGGCGGCGTCGGTCTGCTGGCGGCCGCTGTTGTTGGTCAGCGTGCAGTACAGGGTTTTGTCCGGTGCGGCCGTGATCCACTCGGGGCGGTCCATCAGCGTGCCACCGGCCACGCGCGCGGCCGACTTGGTGTTGATCAGCACGTCGGCCTGGCTGGCGAAGTCGACCGTGGTCGGCGCCGGCGAGACGGCCGACTGGGTCCAGTTGCCCGGATCCGAAGCGCCCACGGTCAGGCCGTTCTTGCCCTGCGTCAGCTCGATCCACTGGCCGCTGCCGTCGGCGTTGAACCTGGCCACGTAGAGCGTGCCGCTGTCCAGCAGGTTGGCATTGGCGGCGCGGTTGTTCGGATCGAAGGCCTTGCTCGGGATAAATTTGTAGATGCAGCCCGGCGTGCCGTCGTCGCCCATATAGAAGGCGACGTTGTTGCTGGCGTCGGTCAGGAAGGCGACGTTCTCATGGTCGAAGCGGCCCATCGCGGTGCGCTTGGCCGGCGAGCCCAGCGTGCCGTACGGATCGACTTCCACCACCCAGCCGTAGCCGTTCTCGGCCTGGGTCGGGTCGATGTAGTTGTCCGTGCTCTCTTCGCAGGTCAGGTAGGTGCCCCACGGGGTATGGCCGCTCGAGCAGTTGTTGAGCATGCCGACTACGGTCGATCCCACCACCGAAGCAGCCGGGCCGCCCACGCGGTACAGCGTGTTGCCGGTGTAGCGCTTGTTGTAGATCGAGTCGCGCTTGACCTGCCACTTGCCGCTGGCTGCCAGTTCCACTTCGATCACCGAGATGCCGACCGCCGACAGCGCGATGCGCTTCTGCTCGGGGCTGGCCGTGGCGGCGTCATAGGTGCCGCCCGCGAACAGGATCTTGTAGTCCGGCAGCTCGTGGTTGATGGCGAGCAGGCCGCCCTTCTGCGGATCGACACCCGGCAGCGCGAAGTAGTGCATGCCGTCGTGGTTGCCGCCGGCCTGGCGCTCGGTTTCGGCCGAGGACTGGAACGCGCCGGCATAGCCGGTGGCACCGGCTTCGACCGGGTCGCCGGCGGAGAACAGCACGTCGACGCTGTAGCCATTGGGCACGACCACGGCATCCGCGGTCGACTTGGCGACCGGCTCGAAGGTGACGTCGTAGCTCGGGGCGGCCGCGGCGGGCGCTGGGGCCGGAGCAGGTGCGGGGGCCGGTGCCGGTGCGGGATCGTCATCGCCGCCACAGGCGGCCAGCAGGCCGCTGCCGAACGCCGAGGCCAGCGACAGGCCCAGGCCGCCGCGCAGCACCCGGCGGCGGGCCGGGTTGGCGGCTACGATGTCTTCGAGCATCTGGCCGGGCACGTCAGCGTCGGGCTTGGCAGCGCGACTGGCGGCCCGCGCTTGATCGGTCAGGTACGACATGGGCTTTCCTCCTGTGGGTTGTCATGCGCATCGGCCACCATGCGATACCGACGCGATTGGAAACCACGGAATGTATGTGCCGCCCATGGCACTTTGATGACATATTGTCTGCAACAGCAGTCTTGGGCCGCCAAACCACGACGGGCCGCAGATGCGGCCCGTTTTCATACGCTTGTCGCAGGAATATGCGTATTTGTCAGCGCGTGGTATGCAGCTGCGCCATGGCGCGTTCAGCATCGCCGCGTGCCAGCAGGCCGAGCGGCTCGATGCAGCGGTCGATGGCGGCATCGATGGCTTCCTGCTCCTCGCGCCGCGGTGGCTTGAGCACGAAGTTGACCACGTCCTCGCGGCCCGCGCCGGCGCCGCCGGGCGCGTTGCGCGGATGGCCCACGCCCAGGCGCAGGCGCCAGTAGTCCTGCGTGGACAGGTGGGCCGAGATGTCCTTGAGCCCGTTGTGGCCGCCCGCGCCGCCGCCGCGCTTGAGCTTGGCCGCGCCCGCCGGCAGGTCCATCTCGTCGTGCGCGACCACGATCTCGTCGGGAAGGACCTTGTAGAAGCGCGCGAGCGACACCACGGCCAGGCCGGAGCGGTTCATGAAGGTCGACGGCTTGAGCAGCCAGATGTCCTGGTCCCACAGCCGCGCACGCGCGGCCAGGCCGTGGAAGCGGCCTTCCACGCGCATCGTGGCGCCGCCCATGCGGGCCAGCTGGTCCACCAGCCAGAAGCCGGCGTTGTGTCGGGTGGCCTCGTACTCCGCACCGGGATTGCCGAGGCCGACGATGAGCTTGATCATGCGTTTGACTGGGTCGTTGGCGCGCAAGGCTGCGCCACAAGCGCCAAGGATACCGAAAAACCGGCAGACGGCTGCCGGGCGAAAAAAAACCGCCGCAAGAAGCGGCGGTTTCTTCGTGGCGCGGCCGGCAGGCCGCGACCGCTGCTGCAGCTTAGGCAGCCGGCGTTTCGCCAGCGGCTTCGCCGCCTTCGGCAGCTTCCGACACGGCTCCAGCCGGTTGCGAGATGCTGGCGACGGCCGGGTTGTCGTCACCGTGGGTGATCACGGTCACGCCCTTCGGCAGCTTGATGTCCGACAGGTGGACGGTCTGGTTCAGCTCGACGGCGGCCAGGTCCACTTCGATGAACTCGGGCAGGTCGGCCGGCAGGCACGAAACTTCCAGGTCGTTCAGGATGTGGTTGACGATGCCGTGGCCCAGCTTCACGCCAGGAGCGGTTTCCTGGTTCATGAAGTGCAGCGGCACCTTGACGTGGATCTTGTCGTTGGCCGACACGCGCTGGAAATCTACGTGCAGCACCAGCGGCTTGAACGGGTGCATCTGGAATGCGCGCAGCAGGGCCTGTTCCGACTTGCCAGCGACTTCCAGTTCCAGGATCGACGAGTGGAACGCTTCCTTCTTCAGGGCGTGCCACAGCGCGTTGTGATCCAGTTCGATCATCTTCGGCTCGGCGGCGCCGCCGTAGATGATGCCGGGGGTCTTGCCCGAATTGCGCAGGCGGCGGCTCGCACCCGTTCCCTGTACGCTACGCTCGAAAGCGACAACTTTCATGATGACTCCAAAAGTAAGAAGGCCGTCCGCGACCAGACAGCCTCGTTGCGGCGCAAACAGCAAATGATGCGCCGATCAAGTCACGTTGATCGCCGAAAAACGGCGATCAACGCAGTAAAGCCTTAAATTCTATCAGGAACCCGCAAACAGCGACATGATCGAGTCGCCCTTGACGATGCGGGTGAAGGTCTCGGCCAGCAGCGGGGCGGTCGAGAGCTGGCGGATCTTGGTGCACTTGGCGGCTTCTTCGGACAACGGGATGGTGTCGCACACCACCACTTCGTCCAGCGCCGAGTCCGCGATGCGGGCGGCCGCGCCACCCGACAGCACCGGGTGCGTGCAGTAGGCGAAGACCTTCAGCGCGCCGCGCTCCTTCAGCACCTGGGCGGCCTTGCACAGCGTGCCGCCGGTGTCGATCATGTCATCCATGATGACGCAGTTGCGGCCGTCGACTTCACCGATGATGTTCATCACCTCGGCCACGTTGGCCTTGGGACGACGCTTGTCGATGATCGCCAGGTCGCAGTTCAGTTCCTTGGCCAGTGCGCGGGCACGGACCACGCCGCCGACGTCCGGCGACACCACCAGCAGGTCGCCGTAGTTCTTCTCGCGCAGGTCGCCCAGCAGTACCGGCGAAGCGTAGATGTTGTCGACGGGAATATCGAAGAAGCCCTGGATCTGGTCAGCGTGCAGGTCCATCGTCAGCACGCGCTCGACACCGGCGACTTCCAGCATGTTGGCCACGACCTTGGCCGAGATCGCGACGCGCGCCGAACGCGGGCGGCGGTCCTGGCGGGCATAGCCGAAGTAGGGCATGGCGGCGGTGATGCTGCGTGCCGAGGCGCGCTTGAGCGCGTCGACCATCACCATCAGCTCCATCAGGTTGTCGTTGGTCGGCGCGCAGGTGGACTGCAGCACGATGACGTGCTTGCCGCGAACGTTTTCCTGGATATCAACTTGAACTTCGCCGTCGGAGAAACGGCCAACCAACGCCTTGCCCAGGGGAATGCCGAGGTGCTGTACGACAGCCTCCGCGAGTTTGGGGTTGGCGTTGCCGGTAAATACCATCAAGCCTTCGCTGCTCATTCGGGGCACCTGTCTTGCTGCTGGGGGAGCTTGGCGTCACCGGCAAAGCCGGTGACTGATACAGAGAGTCCGTAAGGACACTATAGGAATGTAATGGCAGGGGAAGAAGGATTCGAACCTTCGAATGCCGGAATCAAAATCCGGTGCCTTGACCAACTTGGCGACTCCCCTACACAACCGGGCCGTTCTTCGTGGTACCAGACTGCCGTACCGCGCCGAACGAAAACTTGCTACGCGAGCGCTGCGAGCGGATGACGTGCCAGACTGCGCACACACCTGCCGTCCCATTCGGGAGGCAACCTTTCCAAAACCTGCTGCGCTGTTGTTGCGTCGGGAAAACGCGCAAACACGCAGGCTCCGGAACCGGTCATCCTGGCATGCTGATTGTGTTGCTTCAGCCATGCCAGGGCTCGGGCGACTTCGCCGAACTTCGCTGTTGCTATCGGTTCCAGGTCGTTGCGACCGAAATCGAATTTGTTTGTGCGAGCAGCGAAGACCGCAATTATGGAGAGCGGCGTATCCCTTGTCAAGCACTCGTCCGAAAAAATTTCAGCGGTGGGGACATGCTGTTTCGGGTGGATGACCACGAACCAGCTCTCGGGCAGCTCGACTGGCGTCAGGTCCTCGCCGATGCCCTGTGCAAAGGCGTTCTGGCCCAACACGAATACTGGCACGTCGGCGCCCAGCGCCAGCCCGATGCGCATCATTTCGGCACGCGCAAGGCCCAGTCCCCACAGGTGATTCAGCGCCAGCAGCGTGGTGGCGGCATCGGACGAGCCGCCACCGATGCCGCCGCCCATCGGCAGCACCTTGTCGATGGCTATGTCGGCCCCGAACGTGGCACCGGTGGCCGCCTGTAACGCGCGCGCGGCGCGCACCACCAGGTCGGTCTCGGCCGGCACGCCGGGCACGTCGGTGACGCGTGCGACCACGCCGTCGTCGCGCCGGCGGAAATGCAGCGTGTCGCACCAGTCGACCAGCTGGAACACGGTCTGCAGCGTGTGGTAGCCGTCGGCGCGGCGGCCGGTCACGTGCAGGAACAGGTTGAGCTTGGCCGGCGCGGGGCAGTCGCGCAGTTCGGGCGGGGGCAGGGGCTGGCTGCGATGCATGGCGTGGTTCACGGCGTCCGGGGATCGATCACGAGGCGCACCGACAGCGGATTGCTGCCGGCGTCGCGCGCCAGGTCGATGCGGCGCGGCACCTGGGCGGCTGCGTCCTGCCAGGCGACGTAGCGCACGGTCCAGCCGTTCTGCGCCAGCGTGGCCAGCCGGCCCTGCTCGTCGCGCGTGGTGCGCGCGGGCGCGCCCTGCGTGGCGCGGCCGTGCAGCCAGTCGCGCATGCCGGCCACCGGCAGCGCAAAGCCGAGCGCTTCCTCCATCAGGGTGTCGACCTCTGGCGCGTTGCGCGGCGGCTGGTTGGGCAGGTCGAGCGTGGCGCCGGACGGTGTGGCGGTGACCACGGCCAGGGTCTGGCCGAGCGGGGACACCAGGTCCAGCCGCACGTTGCGGCCCTGTTCTTCCCAGCGGAAGCTTCCCTGCACGCCTTCGTCGCGCCCGTAGCGCACGTAGTTGGCGGAGAAGCGGCCGGTGTATTGCTGGCTGGCGGCGGCCTGGTCGCCATCAAAGCTGCGCGACGGTGCCACGCTGGCACACGCCTGCAGCAGCAGCGGGGCGCCAAGGCAGAAGAGCGCCAGGCGTCGGGATCGGTTCATGGGCTTGGTCGTGAGAACGGCGGCGCGGCGGCGTCCGCCGGCTGACGGAAATCCGGCGCCGCGGACCCGGGCTGCGGGTCGCGGCGGGCGGGGTTACTTGGACACTTGCACGTTGACCTTGTAGCGGCGCAGCGTGTCGACCAGGGTCTCGTTCTCGGGGTCGATGCGGACGGCCTCGGTCCAGGTCTTGCGCGCTTCGTCATGCTCGCCGAGCTGCCACAGCACCTCGCCCAGGTGCGCGCCGATCTCGGCCTCGGGCGCCTTGGAATAGGCATTGCGCAGCAGGTCGGCCGCCGGGCGCAGGTCGCCCATGCGGAATTTGACCCAGGCCAGGCTGTCCATGATGTACGGATCGTCCGGCCCCAGCTCGGAGGCGCGCTCCAGCAGCTTGAGCGCCTCGGGCAGCCGCTCGTTGCGGTCCGCCAGCGAGTAGCCCAGCGCGTTGTAGCCCTGCTTCTGCTGCGGCTGCAGCGCAATCACCTTGCGCAGGCCCTTCTCCATGCTGTCGTAACGCTTCTGGCGCTCGTCGAGCATGGCCAGCTCGTAGATCCAGTCGGCGTTGTCGGGCTCGGCCGTAATGCGGTCGTTGAGCAGCTTGCGGGCGCGGTCATAGGCTTTGCTTTCCATCAGCGTGGCCACCTCGGCCTGGCGGATGGCGGTCATGCGCTGCGCGCGCTGGCCAGGATCGGAGATGTCCTCGGCGTCGGTGAGCATCTCGCCGAAGAGCGCCTGGGCGTCGTCGAGCTTGCCCATGCGCGCCAGCAGCTGTGCGCGCTTGGCGGTCGCCGCGGGCGCCAGCCGGATGTCCTCGATGCGGTCCAGCCACCGGATGGCGCCGGCGTAGTCCTTGCGCTCCTCGGCGATCTGCGCCAGGTACTGGTAGGCAATGTCGGGGTTGGCGGTGGGCTGCTTCTCTACCAGCTGCAGGTATTCCTTCAGGTACTGCTCGGCCTCGCCGTAGCTCTTGGCCTGCAGGCTGGTCAGGCCCAATGCCAGCGGCACGCGCGGGTCGCCCGGGGCTACCTTGCGCAGGGTCTCGAACTCCTGCCGAGCCGACTGCATGTCGTTGCGCAGCAGGTACAGCCGCGCCAGCGTGATATGGCCGTTGACCGAATCGGGCGACTTGTCGAGGAAGCGCTTCAGGATCGCGACGGCTTCGTCGGGCTGCTTCTCGGCGCGCAGCTCGGCCGCCATCAGCGCGGCCGCTTCATAGCCCGGGCGCAGCCGCAATGCCTGGTCGAGCGCGGCGAGCGCGCCCGGCTCGTCGCCGGCGACTTCCCTGGCGCGCGCCAGTGCCAGCTGCGTTTCCGGCAGCTTGGCGTCATTCTTGGTCAGGTCCTGCAGCAGTGTGGCCGCGCCGGCCGCATCGCTGGTGCGCGACAGCTGCTGCTGCAGCTGCAGGATGGCCTCGCCTCGCTGGCTGGCCGGCACCGCCGCCAGCTGTTGCTGCAGCAGGGGCCGGGCATCGTCCCAGCGGCCGTTGAGCACCAGCAGCGTCGACAGCACCTGCGCTGCCGCGGGCGAAGTCGGAGAAATCTCCTTCCACAGGCGCGCGGAGTCCAGTGCCTGCTGCGGGATGCGCGCATTGAAGGCGATCTCGGTGGCGCGCTGCGCGAAGCGCGGGTCGCGGGTCTGCCGGGCCAGTTCCATGTAGGTCCGGTAGGCCGGACCGACCAGGCCGCGTTGCATGGAAATCTCCGCGGCCAGCACCATATAGACGATGTCGTCGGTCAGCTCCAGCGACGGCAGCGCGCTGCGTGCGGACCTGGCGGCGGCGGGGCGCTCGCTTTCGGCCGCGGCCAGCTGCAGTGCCGATGGCAATGGCATGGCGCCCGCAGGCGGCGCGGCGTGGCTGGTGCCGGCGGTCAGGGCCAGCAATGCCGAGGCGGCCAGCGCACGCGCATGGCGGCGGGGCGCCTGGAAAAACCGGGCCAGGGCGCCAGCCGTGCGCGCTGTGCGGGAAACGGCGCCTGGAAAAGCGATCGGGAGGCCGCCCGCGGTGGCTTGCAATGTGGAGTCCGGCATCAGGTCCGGCATGAGGTCCGACATGTAGTGATTGCTCCGGCGCGCGCTGGCGAGGGATGAGAGAAAGCGCATTGATAAAGGGCATTGTAGCCTGCCGCTACAATGCGCTGCTTGGCGCCGCAGGCCGGTGCCCGCAGGCGCCGCTGGAGTTTTGAGCGGTAACCAACGGAGAGGTTCGATGCCAGAATTGCCCGAGGTCGAGGTGACCCGGCGCGGCTTGCTGCCGCATGTGGTGGGACGGCGCATCGCCGCGGTCACGGTGCGCCACCGCGGCCTGCGCTGGCCGGTCGATCCGCAACTGGAAATGCGGCTGGCCCAGCGCGTGGTGCGCCGGATCGAGCGCCGCGGCAAATACCTGCTGCTGGAATGCGTGAGCGAGGCGGCGGGCGAGCCGGCCGGCTGGCTGCTGGTCCACCTGGGCATGACCGGGACGCTGCGGGTGCTGCCCGAGGCGCCGCCGCCTGGCGCGCACGACCACCTTGACCTGGTGCTGGCCCCCGGGCCCGGCGCCGCGCTGGGCACCAAACCGGGCACCATCGTGTTGCGTTTCCGCGATCCGCGCCGCTTCGGCGCCATCCTGTGGAGCACGCTGCCCGAGGCTGAACTGCCGTCGCACCCGCTGCTGCGCACGCTCGGCATCGAGCCCTTCGATCCTGCCTTCGACGGCGCCTGGCTGCACCGCCACACGCGCGGGCGCAGCGCCGCCATCAAGACCGTGCTGCTGGCCGGCGGCATCGTGGTCGGCGTGGGCAATATCTATGCGTCCGAAAGCCTGTTCCGCGCCGGCATCCGTCCGACCACCCCGGCCGGGCGCCTGAGCCGCGCGCGCTGCGACCGCCTGGCGCAGGCGGTGCGCGAGACCCTGGCACAGGCAATCGAGCGCGGGGGCAGCACGCTGCGCGACTTTGTCGGCAGCGACGGCGCCAGCGGCTATTTCCAGCTGGATTGCCTGGTCTACGACCGCGCCGGCCAGCCATGCCGGGTCTGCGCCACGCCGGTGCGCCAGATCGTGCAGGGCCAGCGCTCGACCTTCTACTGCCCGAACTGCCAGCACTGAGCCTTGGCGGCCACCCCGGGCAGGCGCCGTGTGGCGCACAATGCGCGCCGCCGGCGATTGTCGATGGGTCGGCGCAACACTCCTTGTGCAAGCCATTACTGAGGGGCGTGAATTCCACAAAACCGTCGTGGAAACCTGTATCGTGTGCGCAGTCATAAAAAGTTACAAAATGGCCCACCGCCTGCAGGTAGACCGTGGTCGGGCCGGCATTGTGCGAACACGGGCGCAGCGCGAAAGCGGCGTGCCCCGAGGTAAAACCAAGTCAGCCGAACAGCTCCATGACAACGCTCGCCCACCAATTCGAACAATACGGCGCCTGGAGAACCGGGGTCCTCCAGTCACTGGCCGAATTCCAGTCCTGGCTGCAGCAGCACGACCTGTACGACGCCCAGGCCGATGACCGCGTGCAGCGCATCCAGAGCGTGCTGCGCAGCGACCGGCTCAAGGTCGCGTTCATTGCCGAGTTCTCGCGCGGCAAGAGCGAGCTGATCAACGCCATCTTCTTTGCCGACTACGGGCGCCGCATCCTGCCGTCGTCGGCGGGGCGCACCACGATGTGCCCGACCGAGCTGCGCTACGACGAGGCCGAGCCGCCGTGCATCCGGCTGCTGCCGATCGAGACACGCCTGCAGGAGGCCTCTACCGCCGACTTCCTGGAGGCCGGCACCTCGGCTTCGCACTGGCATTCGGTGCCGCTGGACCCGTCTTCGCCCGAGGGCATGCTGGCTGCGTTCCAGCACGTGGTGCAGACCGTGCGCGTGCCGCCGGCGCAGGCCGAGGCGCTGGGCCTGTACCACGAGAACGATCCCGATGCCGCCTACGCGGTCGATGCCGAGGGCATGGTCGAGATCTCGCGCTGGCGCCACGCCGTCATCAATTTCCCGCATCCGCTACTGCGCCAGGGCCTGGTGATCCTTGACACGCCGGGCCTGAATGCGATCGGCACCGAGCCCGAGCTGACGCTGCGGCTGATCCCCGATGCCCATGTGGTGGTGTTCGTGCTGGCCGCCGATGCGGGCGTCACCAAGAGCGACCTGGAGCTGTGGCGCAGCCATGTCGGCGCCGGCCACCGGCGCGGCTGCCTGGCGGTGCTCAACAAGATCGACGGGCTGTGGGATCCGCTGCGCGAGCCGGGCGAGATCGCGCAGGAGATCGCGCGGCAGGTGTCCACCACCGCGCAGGTGCTGGGCATCGAACAGTCGCGCGTCTATCCGGTATCGGCGCAGAAGGGCCTGGTGGCCAAGGTCACGCACGACGACGAGCTGCTGGCGCGCAGCGGCCTGCCCGAGTTCGAGCACGTGCTGTCCGACCAGCTGATCCCGCGCCGGCGCGAGATCGTCTCGGATCAGGCGCACCGGCTGGTGCAGGACATGGCGCGCGCCGCGCAGCAGCTGCTGCAGAGCCGCCGCCGCGATATCGTCGAGCAGCTGTTCGAGCTGCGCGGCCTGCGCGGCAAGAACCACGCGATGGTCAAGCACATGTTGATGCGGGTGCAGGGCGAGAAGGAAGAGTTCGAGCAGAGCATCAGCAAGTTCCAGGCGCTGCGCCTGGTCTTCGGCCGCCACAGCGCCGACATCATCAAGAGCCTGCAACTGCGCGACGTGCGCCTCACCATGCGCAGCGCGCGCGAGCAGATGAAAGAGCGCTTCTTCTCGCGCGGACTGCGCGAAGACATGGACGCGCTGTTTGCGCAGCTGACCAGGCTGGTGACCGATGCCGACAACAAGATCGGCCAGCTGCACCAGCTGATCGAAAGCATGTACCGGCGCTTCAACGCCGAGCACGGCTTCACGCTGCCCGCGCCGATGCAGTTCACTGCCGAGCGCTACGTGGCCGAGCTTGAGGAAACACTGCGCCTGGTGCATGCGCACTTCGGCACGGTCAGCATGCTGACGCGCTCGCGCCCGCAGCTGGTCCAGAGCGCCTTCAGCACCATGGCCAGCCGCGTGCTGGAGAACTTCCGCGACCTGAACCGCGATATCGAGGTCTGGCTCAAGTCGGTAATGACGCCGCTGGAAGCGCAGGTGCGCGAGCACCAGAAGCAGCTGCGCCGGCGCGTCGATTCGATCGAGCGCATCCACGAGGCCACCGACACGCTGGAAAGCCGCATTGCCGAACTCGAGGAAGTGCTCAACGGCCTGGACGAGCGCAGCGGCCGTATCGAGGGCTACGCGCAGCGGCTGCTGCGGCCGACGGCTGCAGCCGACAGCGCGAGCCTTGCGGTGGCCTGATCCTGAAGCCGGTATATCATGTGGCGCCGCACTTAGCGGCGCCTTTTCCTTTGGTGCGCCGCGCGCCCCGCGCTTCAGAACGTTTCACCCAGATGCCCCGCAAACCAGCCCCTCGCGCCGTTTCCGCCATCCCCGACGATATCTGCGTGCCGCCCGACTTCGGCGCCAGCGTGGTCGACTGGCAGCGCCAGCATGGCCGGCACGACCTGCCGTGGCAGAACACGCGCGACCCGTACCGCATCTGGCTGTCGGAGATCATGCTGCAGCAGACCCAGGTGAGCGCGGTGATCGACTACTTCCAGCGCTTTGTCTCGCAGCTGCCCACGGTGCAGGCGCTGGCGGCGGCGCCTGCCGACCAGGTCATGGCGCTATGGGCGGGGCTGGGCTATTACTCGCGCGCACGCAACCTGCACCGCTGTGCTATGCAGGTGGTGAGCGAGCATGGTGGCCGTTTCCCGACCGATCCCGCGGTGCTGGCCACATTGCCCGGCATCGGCCGCTCCACCGCCGCGGCAATCGCCGCATTCAGCGCCGGCGTGCGTTCTCCAATCCTGGATGGCAACGTCAAGCGCGTGTTCGCGCGCTGCTTCGGCATCCACGGCCATCCGGGCGAGCGCGTGGTGGAAACGCGCATGTGGCAGCTGGCCGAGCTGGCCTTGCCGGCCGCAGGCCCGCGCCAGGCCGAGGACATGATCGCCTATACGCAAGGGCTGATGGACCTGGGCGCCACGGTGTGCTCGCGCGGCAAGCCGGCCTGCCTGGCCGATGCCGGTGCGTGCCCGCTGTCGGCCGACTGTGTGGCGCGCCGCGACGGGCTCACCGGCGTGCTGCCCACGCCCAAGCCGCGCGCGGCCATCCCCGAGCGCAGCACGGTAATGCTGCTGGTGCGGCGCCAGCGCGAAGTGCTGCTGCGCCTGCGCCCCGGCAGCGGCATCTGGGGCGGCTTGTGGAGCCTGCCGGAGATGCCGGTCGACAGCGTGCCCTTCGACACGGAAGCCGCCGAGGCGGCGGCGCTCGACTATGCCCGCGCCTTCGGCAAGCCCGCGCGCGCCGCACTGACCGGCGAGCTGACCCATGTGTTCACGCACTTCCGCCTGCTGATCCGTGCCATCCGGGTCGATGTGAGCGCGGACGGCGCAAGCCTGATGGCGCAGGACGGCGCCGCGGAAGCCGCGCAGCGCTGGATCTCGCTTGACGATCTCGATGCGGTGGGTACGCCCGCGCCGGTGCGCAGGCTGCTGGAGGACCAGGCCCGCGGCGGGCTGTTCTGAGCGCCTAGAGCATGTGGTTCTGGCGCATGTAGCGGTGCACGATCTCGATGCGCATGCCGGCATCGGGCAACGCCATCAGCATCTGCTTGGCCTTGAGCGGCACCGGCAGCAACTCGCACAGCCGGTTGGCGACCCAGCTTGGGTCGTCCCACAGGTAGGGCTCGTCGAATGGCAGGCGGTCGGGTTGCTCGGCATGGAGCCGCGTGACAATGCGCCGCAGCGCATCCAGGCATTCGCCCAGCAGCTCCAGCTTGCAGTCGATGATGTCGGGAGGAAGCACCTCGGCGCGCGCAACCAGCAGGCCGTCGTCGCGGGTGTCATGGCTGACGATATGGAAGCGCTCGCGGCCGCGCGCACGGATCAAGAGCACGCCCAGCTGTTCCATGTTGCAGTCGACGATCTCCGCCAGGCAGCCGATCAGTTCCGGCACGGTGGGCTGGTCCGGCCGGGCCACTTCCTCGCCGCTTTCGATCAGGCAAACGCCGAAGGGAGTGTTGTCGCGCAGGCAGTTGCGCACCATGTCGACATAGCGCGCCTCGAACACGCGCAATGGCAGCCGTCCACCGGGAAACAGCACGGTGTGCAACGGGAACAGCGGCAGGTTGTCGAGCGTCCGCGGCGGATCTTCTGATGCCGTGGGACGGTAGAGGTCGGTCGAGGACATGCAGTGCCAGCTTGGGTATCGCGCAGCAATGGGCCAGCCGGCCAACGCGGCGCGCAGATGCCAATGATGCCAGTGGGCAGTCCCGCCTGCGTCAGCCCGCCGGTGCGAGCTCTCGGTGTCTCACCAGCACATTACCATGCGCCCGGAAGTAGTTGGCAAGCCTTTCCGCAATATAGACCGAGCGATGCTGGCCGCCGGTGCAGCCGATCGCCACGGTCAGGTAGCTGCGGTTGTCGGCAATGAAACTCGGCAGCCACTTTTCCACGTAGGCGCGGATATCCTCGGCCATCGCCAGCACCATTGGCTGGGCCTGCAGGAAGTCGATCACCGGCGTGTCGCGCCCCGTCAGCGGGCGCAAGGCCAGGTCGTAATAGGGGTTGGGCAGCGAGCGCACGTCGAACACCATGTCCGCATCGCTGGGCACGCCGTGCTTGAAGCCGAATGACTCGAATAGCAGCGTCAGCCGCTGGCTGTCGTCGCGGATCAGCTCCTTGATCCAGCTGCGCAGCGTATTGGTGCGCACATTGCTGGTGTCGATGCGGTGCGCGGCCTCGGCCAGCGGGCTCAGCAGCGCACGCTCCATCTCGATCGCTTCCATCAGCGCGGTGTCGTTGAAGGCGGGTTCACCGCCCGGGCCCGGCACGCCGTCGGTACGGACCGAGAGCGGGTGGCGGCGGCGCGTCTCGGAGTAGCGCTGCACCAGTGCGTCGGTGCTGGCGGTCAGGAACACCACCTCGACCTGGTGCTCAGCGGCCAGCGCGCGCACGGTGTCGGGCAACTGGTCGAGCGACTCGCGGCTGCGGATGTCAGTGGCGACGCCCAGGTGCGTATAGCCCTGGCTGTCGAGATAGCGGGTCAGTTCCGGGATGAACTGAGCCGGCAGGTTGTCCACGCAGTAGTAGCCTGCGTCTTCGAGCACGTTCAGTGCGACGGACTTGCCGGAACCGGATATGCCGGTGATGAGGATGATGCGCATAGCAACTGAAGCATAGCATCACGTGATGAAGGCGTCATGACACCACGCGCAAAAGCAAACATGGCGAACCTCGCGGTTCGCCATGTTTTTGTCGTCAGCTTGCGGCGCTGGTTGCGGCTCAGGCTGCCTTGGACAGGCATTCCTTCATGTAGGCCTTGTATTCGTCGCCCTTCTTGCCCTTGCCCGACTTGCTGCAGGAGGCCATCTTCTCCTGCTGGGTCTTGGACGCGCCCTTGGACAGGCATTCCTTCATGAACGCCTTGCGTTCGTCGCCCTTCTTGCCGGCGGCTTGCGTATTGCAGGCCTTCATCTTGTCCTGCTGGGCGTTGGCTGCGGGCTTGTCCGGGGTAGCCGGGGTGGCGGGCGTGGCAGGCATGGCCGGCGTTGCCGGTGCGGTGGCCGCCGGCTTGGCTGGCGTCGCGGGGGTTGCCGGCGTGGCGGTGGTCTGTGCAAAAGCGCTGGCGGCGATCATCGGGGTGACCAGCGCGCACATCGCGATCAATTTCTTCATGCTTGCTCTCCTGGGTGTGGAAAACTTCATGGCCGCGCGCCATTGCCGGCGTTGCAGCTTCCGTAACGGGCGCGATGCCCATTACAGCACAAAACGGAGCATGCCTGAAGAACGTTGACGTTCTGCGTCAACGCCGTTGTAAGCAAATGAAAACGCCGGCGCTCAGAGCAAGCGGCCCTGGCCGCGCGATACTGCATCGGCCTGCATCGCGGCGCGCTGCCGGTCCATGAAGTCGCGCAGCGTATCGATGCCGCGCAGGCGCAGGATGGTGTTGCGCACCGCGGCCTCGACCAGCACGGCCAGGTTGCGCCCGGCCGCCACCTGGATCTTGACCATGTGGATCGGCAGGCCCAGCACGTCGAGGTATTGCGAATCGAGCGGCAGCCGCTCGAACTCGCCGTCATTGCGACGCACCAACTGCACCACCAGCTTGATCTTCATCTTCCGGCGCACCGCGGTCTCACCGAAGATGGTCTTGATGTCGAGCAGGCCCAGACCGCGTACTTCAAGCAGGTTCTGCAGCAGCGGCGGGCAGCGGCCTTCAATGAAATCCGGCCCCAGGCGCACGAAGTCCACGGCATCATCGGCCACCAGCCCGTGGCCGCGCGAGATCAGTTCCAGGCCCAGTTCGCTCTTGCCCAGGCCCGATTCGCCCATGATCAGCACGCCCATGCCCAGGATGTCGAGGAATACCCCGTGCATGGTCACGCGCGGCGCGGAGATACGCGACAGGTACAGGCGCAGGTGGTCGATCACCGCGGCCGACGACACCGGCGTGGTGAACAGCGGCGTGGACGAGCGCGTGCAGCGCAGTTCCAGGTCGGGCGGCGGCTCCATGCCGTCGGCGATCACCAGGAAGGGCGGCTCCAGCAGGATCAGCTCGCCCATCTGGCGCTTGCGGGTCTCGTCGTCCAGCCGCTGGTAATAAGTGATCTCGGGCTTGCCGAGCACCTGGATGCGGTTGGGGTGGATCAGATTCAGGTGGCCCACCAGGTCGGCGGCGGAGGTGGCTTCGCGGGCGAACTCCACATCGAAGGCGCGATCCGCACCTTCCAGGCCGGCCACCCACGAGAGTTTGATGTCGGCTGCGTTGTCGTCGAAGATGGACTGGGAGGTGACGCCGGTGAGTTCCATGCGGTATGACTGGTGGGGCGGTTTGCGAAGCGCCTTGGCGCCTGCCCGGTCTGGTGCCGGCCCGCTTGAGGGATCAGGGGATCAGGGATGCCATGCGATCAGCAACTGATGGACGGCATCGGGCGTGGGCAGCGTGGCCAGCCCTTCACGCATGTCGCGGTCGGAAAGCAGTTGCGCGATTTCGGACAGGATTTCCAGGTGCTGCTGCGTAGCCTGTTCGGGCACCAGCAGGAAGATCAGCAGCGATACCGGCTTGCCATCGGGCGATTCGAACGGAATTGGTTCGGCCAGGCGCATGAACGCGGCCAGCGGCTGCTTCAGGCCCTTGATGCGGCCGTGCGGGATTGCCACGCCGGCGCCCAGGCCGGTGGATCCAAGCGACTCGCGCGCGAACAGGTTGTCCGTCACGATGGCGCGCGCCACACCATGGTTGTTCTCGAAGAGGAGCCCGGCCTGCTCGAACACACGCTTCTTGCTGGTGACGCTGACGTCGAGGGTGATGTTGCCGGGTGGCAGCAATTTGGCCAAACGATTCATGGGCGATGCGCAGGATTTCAGTTAGCGGGCGGACCGTTCCGCCGGGCAGTGGGCTGGCTCCGGCCTGCCGTTGGCCTGGCCGGAGGCGTCCGGCCCATTATAGAGCAGCGACTACTCCCGCATTGTGCAGCGCAACGGGGCAAGCCGGTGCAGAAAGATACATGGTGATGCAATGGTGCCTCCGCGGCGGGGAGCCGGTGCACCGGTGCGGGGCACGGCCAGGATTCCCTCTCTTTGTATGGCGCAGCATACACCTTGGCGCAGCGCTTGCGAACACCCTTGCTCATTCGGGTGAAAAGCATCGGCTCCGGCGCCACAGCCGGGGCGCGCCGCCAGTGCGGGCGCGGCATGCCGGCGGCAACCGGGAACGCGAGGGCGCAAAAAAGCCGCGCTTCTTGGCGCGGCTTGCCTGTTCAATCCTGATTCAGCAGCCCGCTGCGGGGCTGCCGGGCACGGTCATTGCTGCATTTGCGCTGCGGCCATCTGGTACTTGACCGCTTCGCGGTCGTGGCCTTGCACGCGATCCTTGTAGCGGATCACCTGACGGTCCAGCTTGTCGACGAGTGCGTCGATCGCTGCATACAGGTCTTCGTGATGCGCTTCGACAAAGATGTCCTTGCCCTTGAGATGTAGATTGATTTCCGCGTACTGACGCCGGTCCTTTTCCTTATGGTTGTCGACAGAGAGCAGCACACTAACGCCAATGACTTGATCGAAATGCCTGACGATTCGCTCCAGCTTCGTTTCCACGTACTCACGCAGAGGGGGCGTGATGTCCAGGTGGTGTCCACTGATCTTGAAGTTCATAGCGCTTCTCCTTCTGAAAGAGCCTCACCAGGCAGGCGGTGGGCTCGGCTACAAAGACTTGCGGAGATTGACTGCGGGGATCTTCAGGGCTTCGCGATACTTGGCAACGGTGCGGCGTGCGACAACGAAGCCTTGTTCGCCCAGCAGTTCGGCAATGCGACTGTCGGAAAGGGGATTCCTCGGGTCTTCGGCTCCTATCAGTTGCTTGATCAAGGCGCGGATGGCCGTTGACGAAGCCGCGCCACCGGTTTCGGTGGACACGTGGCTGCCGAAGAAGTACTTCAGTTCGAAAGTACCCATCGGCGTTGCCATATATTTATTGGTCGTCACCCGGGAGATGGTTGACTCGTGTAAACCCAGTGTATCGGCAATCTCCCGCAAAACCAAGGGGCGCATGGCGATTTCGCCGTGGCTGAAAAAGTTCTTTTGACGCTCGACAATGGCCTGCGAGACACGCAGGATTGTGTCGAACCTCTGCTGGATGTTCTTGATCAGCCAGCGCGCCTCCTGCAGCTTCTGCTGCAGCCCGGCGGTGCCGGACTCACCCTTTGCGCCACGCAGGATTTGCGCATACATGTCATTGATGCGCAGCCTCGGCATCACATCCGGATTGAGCTGCGCGATCCAGCCGCCGCCACCCTTGCGCACGAACACGTCCGGCACCACGAAGTCCGCCTCCGGGCGGCTGTATGCATGGCCGGGGTAGGGCGCCAGCGAACGGATCAGTTCGTGTGCGGACTTCAGCGCCGCTTCATCCACCTGCAGCGCCTTCTTCAGCCGCGTGTAGTCGCGTACTGCGAGCAACTCCAGGTGGTTGGTCACGATGTTCAGGGCCAGTTCGCGCTGCGGGTGCGTCAGGCGCCGCAACTGCAGGGCCAGGCACTCGGCGGCGTTGCGCGCGCCCACGCCGGGCGGGTCGAAGCTCTGCAGCAGCGTGAGGATGGCGTGGACCTCCTCGATCTCGAACTCGAGTTCTTCCGGCAACTCCGTGCAGATCTCCTCAAGCGATGCGCTCAGGTAGCCATCGTCGTCGAGCGATTCGATCAGGAAGATGGCCAGGCCCTTGTCGCGCGCCGAGATCTTCAGCGGCGTGAGCTGTTCCATCAGGTACTCGCGCAGCGTGGGCTCGGCTTCGCGCAGCTGCATCGGCGTTTTTTCGTCCTCGTCGCCCTGGGGGCGGCGGGCAAAGTCGTCCAGGCTCCAGTCGCCGCTGCCATAGTCGTCGCCGTTGCCGCTGTCGCCATAGCTGTCGTCGTCAGCCGCGCCGTCGGCGCGGGCCTCGCCATTGCCCTGCGGCTCTGCCGGCGCGGGCGCCGGTGCGCTCTGCAGGTTGACCGAGCCATCGGCCGCCACGCGCAGCGGGCTTTCGATCCAGTCGTTCTCGCGTTCGAGCAGAGGGTTTTCCGTCAGTGCCTGTTCGACCTCTTGCTGCAGTTCCAGCGTGGAAAGCTGCAGCAGCCGGATCGACTGCTGCAGTTGCGGGGTCAGGGCCAGATGCTGGGAAAGGCGGAGCTGTAGCGACGGTTTCATGCGACCTATTCTATGCGCATCTTTCCGTTGTTGGAACGGAAATTGCTATCGCTTATGCGGTCTGATCGCTGCTGGCTGTGGCAGGCCCACGTGCGCCCGCGAATAGGCCTGCCGCTCCATGGCAGGCCGCTGCATCACATGCGGAAGTTCTCACCCAGGTAGACGCGCCGCACTGCGTCATTGGCGATGATTTCCTCGGGCTGGCCCGCGGCCAGCACCGTGCCTTCGCTGATGATGTAGGCGTGGTCGCAGATGCCGAGCGTCTCGCGCACGTTGTGGTCGGTGATCAGCACGCCGATATTGCGTGCCTTGAGGAAGCTGACGATGCGCTGGATCTCGCCCACGGCGATCGGGTCCACGCCGGCGAAGGGTTCGTCCAGCAGGATGAAGCGCGGCGACGACGCCAGCGCGCGCGCGATTTCCACGCGGCGGCGCTCGCCGCCCGACAGCGACAGCGCCGGGTTGTTGCGCAGGTGCGCGATCTGCAGGTCGTCGAGCAGCGAATCCAGGCGGCGCTCGATCTCGGCCTTGGGCAGTGGCTTGCCGTTGCTCACCTGCAGCTCCAGCACCGCGCGGATGTTCTCTTCGACGTTGAGCTTGCGGAATACCGAGGCTTCCTGCGGCAGGTACGACAGCCCCATGCGCGCGCGCTCGTGGATCGGCAGGCCGCTGATGTGGTCGCCGTCGAGCACGATATCGCCTTCGTCCAGCGCCACCAGGCCCACGATCATGTAGAAGGAGGTGGTCTTGCCCGCGCCGTTGGGCCCGAGCAGGCCGACCACCTCGCCGCTCTTCACGTCGAGCGAGACGTCCTTGACCACCGTGCGCGAGCCATAGCGTTTCTTCAGGTGGCGCACGACCAGCGTGCTGCCGCCGGCAAGGACGGTGGAGGCTTCGACGGAAGGCTTGTCGGCGATGGTTGCGGTATCGGTCATTGGCACAGTCTGGCGTTCAGGCGTTTCTGGCGCCGGCCGCATGCGATGCACGCAGCCGGCGCCAGGCGTCAGGGTTTGTTGGCAGGCGCGGGCGCCGGCTTCAGGTCCAGCGGCGAGCCGCCGCTGCCCGTGGCGCCGGCCTTCTGGTCCTGGCGCGGCGACAGCACCGCGCGCACGCGGCCGGACGGATTGGCGGCCGCGGCGTCGCCGCTACCGCCGCCGGCAGCCGTGTAGAACTCCTTGCGGCTGTCGTAGGTCAGCACCGCGCCGCGGATCTCGTCGACCTGCTTGGCGCCCTGCAGGCGCGCCATGCGGGCATTGCCGATCAGCTTGGAGTACTCCTGCTTGCCGTCGTACTCGATGCGGTCGCCCCAGCCGTCGATGTATTCGTCGACGCCTTCGCGCTTCTGCCGGATGTAGGCCTGCTTGCCCGGCTTGGCGGTGGCCACCGCGAACTGGTAGCCCTCGGGATCGGTGCGCAGTTCGGCGGCGTCGGACTTCAGGATCATGGTGCCCTTGGTCAGCACCACATTGCCGGTCAGCGTATAGATCTGCTTGACGTCGTCATAGCTGGCGTTGTCCGCCTCCAGCACCATCGGCTTGTCGCGGTCCGCGCGCTCGGCCAGGGCGGGCTGGGCCAGCAGGCCGAAGGCCATGGCCAGGGCGAGCAGGGCCGGGGCGGTGCGTCGACGGGACGATGTCGTCAGGGAAGCAGTCATGTTGGCAGGGTTGCTTGAGGGCGTCTGGGTACGTTGGTGCGGGTTGGTGCGGCCCCCGGGCCGGGGCTCAGGACCCCGGCGCGCGGCCAGGGGTCGGCCCGGTGATGATGGTGCCGCGTACATTGCCGAGCAATTGTACTTCGCGCGTGACGTTGTTGAAGATCAGGCCGTTGGCGGTCATCACCGACGGGCCGCGCGTCAGCTTGACCGGCTTGTCGGTCTTGACGATGTCGTCATTGACCAGCAGCTGGAAATAACTGGATGCGGCGGTCAGCTGCGGGTCCTTGGACACGTCCACGCCCTGCTGGCGCATGACGAAGCCGTTGCCGTACAGGTCGATCACCGAACCCTCGGCGTTCATGCGGCCCATATCGGCGCGGGCGGTGACCGGCGGGCGGTCCGGCTCATACGCGCGCATGGCGGGCCGGGTCACCTCGTAGGTCTGGTCATCCTCGAAATGGACCATGCGCTCGCCGGTAAAGCGGATTTTGGTGCTGCCGTCCGGCGCCAGCTCAGTGGCCGAGAAGCGGTCCATGAAGTAGTCGGGCTCATGCTTCTTGGCGCTTTGCGCGGCCGGGTCTTCCTTGGGGGAGTTGATCTGGACCAGCCAGAACGTGCTGCCCGCCACGAAGGCCATCAGCAGCAGCGGCAGCAGCCGCATGACGATGCCGCTGAGGGAGGCGAGGAGTGCCTGCATGGTGTCCTTGGCGTTGTGCCGGTTGTGCCGGGCCCGCGCCCGCTCAGATGACCTTGGCGCGGGTCAGGTCGTGGATATGCAGCGCGCCGGTCAGGCGGCCGTCGTCATCCACCACCAGCAGCTGGTTGATGCGGTTGGCCTCCATCACCTGCACCGCTTCGACGGCGAGCTGGTTCTCGTTGACCACGTGCGGGTTGCGGTGCATGACGTCGCCGATGGGAACGGTCTTCCAGTCGCGCGGGGTTTCCAGAAGGCGGCGCAGGTCGCCGTCGGTGAAGACGCCGATGGCGTGTCCGTCCGGGTCCACCACGGCGGTCATGGCCATGCCCTTGCGGGTGATTTCCATCAGCGCCTGGGCCAGCGGGGTGTTTTCACGCACCTCGGGCACGGCGTTGCCGGTGCGCATCACGTCGCGCACATGGGTCAGCAGCTTGCGCCCGAGCGCGCCGCCGGGGTGCGAGCGCGCGAAGTCTTCCTCGCCAAAGCCGCGCGCATCGAGAACCGCCACTGCCAGCGCATCGCCCAGCGCCAGCGCCGCGGTGGTGCTGGCCGTCGGCGCCAGGTTCAGCGGGCAGGCTTCTTTCTCGACCGCCGCGTCCAGGTGGACGTCGGCCAGCTTGGCCAGGTTGGAGTCGGGGTTGCCGGTGACCGAGATCAGCCGCGCGCCGATGCGCTTGACGATCGGGATGATCGACAGCAGCTCGCCGGTCTCGCCCGAATTGGAGAAGGCGATCAGCACGTCGTCGCGCGTGACCATGCCCAGGTCGCCGTGGCTGGCTTCGGCCGGGTGCACGAAGAACGCCGGCGTGCCGGTAGAGGCCAGCGTGGCCGCGACCTTGCGCCCGATATGGCCGGACTTGCCGATGCCCGAGACGACCACGCGCCCGGTGCATTGCAGGATCAGCAGCACGGCACGGGCAAAGTCGCCGTTCAGGCGTCCGGAAAGTGCGGAAACCGCATCGGCTTCGGTCTGGAGAGTGTCGCGGGCGAGCCTGAGTGCTCGATCCGCATCGAAATTGGCTATCATGGCGACGAAGTATACCAACGAATGCGATGGCGCCTGGCCCGACCCATGGCGCACGTCGTGCTTGCCGTGCTCGCCGTATTTTGCCGGCTGGGTGCCCGTGCCGGGTCGGACGCGCGCCTGGCCGGTCACCCAGACCGCCTGATGCATTCTCCGCTGGAACTGACCCTGGTGCTGCTGGCCGCCGCCGTCTTCGGCGTGGTCGCATTCCGCATGCTGCAGCTGCCGCCGATGCTCGGCTACCTGGCCGTCGGCATCCTGATCGGCCCCCATGCGCTGGGGCTGGCCAGCGACACCGCGCAGACCAAGTACCTGGCCGAATTCGGCGTGGTCTTCCTGATGTTCTCGATCGGGCTGGAGTTCAACCTGACCAAGCTGCGCTCGATGAAGCGGCTGGTGTTCGGCCTGGGCGGCTCGCAGGTGGTGCTGTCGATGCTGGCGGTGGTGCCGGCCAGCTGGGCTTTCAACTGGCTGTTCCCGCTGTCCTGGCAGGCGTCGGTGGCGCTGGGCGGGGCGCTGGCGATGTCTTCCACCGCGATCGTCTCCAAGATGCTGTCCGAGCGCATGGAGCTTGAGAGCGAGCAGGGCCGCAATATCATCAGCATCCTGCTGTTCCAGGATCTGGCGGTGGTGCCGCTGCTGATCGTGATCCCGGCGCTGTCGCGCGATCCGGGCGACCTGATGGTGGCGCTGGGCCTGGCCACGGTCAAGATCGTGGTGGCCCTGGGCGTCATCTTCTTCCTGGGCCAGCGCCTGATGAGCCGCTGGTTCCACGTGGTGGCGGCGCGCCGCTCGCAGGAACTGTTCATGCTGAACCTGCTGCTGGTGACGCTGGGCATGGCGGCGCTGACCGAGCGGCTGGGCCTGTCGATGGCGCTGGGCGCCTTCATGGCGGGCATGCTGATCTCCGAGACGCCCTACCGCCACCAGGTGGAAGAGGACATCAAGCCGTTCCGCGACGTGCTGCTGGGACTGTTCTTCGTCACCATCGGCATGCTGCTCAATATCCGCGTGGTGCTCGACCACGTATGGCTGGTGCTGGCGCTGCTGGTGGTGCCGGTGCTGTTCAAGCTGGTGCTGATCGCGCTGCTGGCGCGGGTCTTCGGCTCGCGCCAGGGGGTGGCGATCCGCACCGGGCTGGGGCTGGCGCAGGCCGGCGAATTCGGTTTCGTGCTGCTGAACCAGATCGACGGCCTGAACCTGGTCGACCCGGTGCTGATCCAGGTGATCCTGGCATCGATGCTGCTGTCGATGCTGGCCGCGCCCTTCCTGATCCAGTACAGCGACGCCATCGTGCTGCGCTTTGCCGCCAACGAATGGCTGATGCAGTCGCTGAACATGACCCGCATTGCCGCGCAGAGCCTGCAGACCGAGAAGCACGCGATCATCTGCGGCTTCGGCCGCAGCGGGCAGAACCTGGCGCACATGCTCGAGCGCGAGGGCATCAACTACGTGGCGCTGGACCTGGACCCCGATCGCGTGCGCGAGGCCGCCGCGGCCGGCGATACCGTGGTCTACGGCGACGCGGGCCGGCGCGAGGCGCTGATCGCCGCCGGCATCCACCGTGCCGCCGCCCTGATCGTCACCTATGCCAACACCCCATCGGCGCTCAAGGTGCTGCACCACGTGCAGGAACTGGCGCCGGCGCTGCCGGTGATCGTGCGCACGGTGGACGATTCAGAGCTCGATACGCTGCAGAAGGCCGGCGCCACCGAAGTGGTGCCCGAGATCATCGAGGGCAGCCTGATGCTGGCCTCGCACGCGCTGGTGCTGCTGGGCGTGCCGATGCGGCATGTGCTGCGCGGCGTGCAGGAGGCGCGCGACGCGCGCTACAGCCTGCTGCGCGGCTATTTCCACGGCCGCGACGATGATGAGGACATGGTCGAGCGCGATTCGGTACGGCTGCATTCCGTGTCGCTCGGGCCGCAATCCACGGCGGTGGGGCGGCGTCTTGGCGTGCTGGGGCTGGAGCGGATCGGCGTGGAGGTGACCGCGGTGCGCCGGCGCGGCATCCGCGCCTTCGATCCGGAGCCCGAGACCGTGCTGGAGCCGGGCGATATCGTGGTGCTGCGCGGCCCGCCCGAGGCGCTGGAGGCTGCGGAAACGCGCATCCTGAACGGCTGAGCCGGGGCGTCGTGCGCGTCAGTGCGGACGCGCCTCGACCCAGGATTCCGGCAGGTTGTCGAGCACGGCGCGTGCGTCCAGCGAGCGGATCGGCACGCTGGCATCGGCCGGGATGCGGCCTTCGCCCTGCAGCATCAGGTAACGCAGGCAGCACACGCGCAGGAAGGACGAGAAATTGCCGGCCACCGCCTCGCTGCCGCGATGTTCGGTCAGTTCATCGTGCAGGCGCGTGATCAGCTGGTTGACGGTCATGTCGTCGCGCCGCGCCAGTTCTTCCAGCACCTCCCAGAACAGGCTCTCCAGCCGGATGCTGGTGGCCACGCCATGCAGGCGCAGCGAGCGCGACTGGCTTTGGTACGACGCCGGATTGGCGCGGATAAAGATTTCACACATGGATGCTCCCGTGCGGGCGGCGCAGCCTGCGGGCATGTGCACGGCTCGCGGATGGGGCGGGCCGTGCCTTCACGCGTGGGGGCGCCGCGTGCGGAAAGCTCTAATGTACGATCCGCGTGCCCAGCACGGCAAGGAACTGCGCCAGCCAGGCCGGATGCGCGGGCCAGGCCGGGGCCGTGACGAGGTTGCCGTCGGTATGGGCCTGGTCGACGGGAATATCGGCATAGGTGCCGCCGGCCAGCTTCACCTCGGGCGCACAGGCCGGGTAGGCGGAGCAGGTCTTGCCTTCGAGCACGCCTGCCGCGGCCAGCAGCTGGGCGCCGTGGCAGACCGCGGCGATCGGCTTGTCCGCCTGGGCGAAGTGGCGCACGATCTCCAGCACGCGCGCGTTCAGGCGCAGGTATTCCGGCGCGCGGCCGCCGGGGATGACCAGTGCGTCGTAACCGGCGGGGTCGATCTCGGCAAAGCTCGCGTTGAGGGTGAAGTTGTGGCCGCGCTTCTCGGTGTAGGTCTGGTCGCCCTCGAAGTCATGGATAGCGGTGGCGCAGGCGTCGCCCGCCTGCTTGTCCGGGCAGGCCGCATGCACGGTGTGGCCGACCATCTGCAGTGCCTGGAACGGCACCATGGTTTCGTAGTCTTCGGCGTAGTCGCCCACCAGCATCAGAATCTTCTTTGCCATCGCGCTCTCCTGTATGGTTACGGGTGTCCGGCGGGTGCCGGACGCGGCAGCCCGGCCCCTGGCCAGCCAAGCGGGCCGGCAGGGCCATTGTGCTGGCCGCCCCGATGGCGCGGGTGGTAACTGGTTACCGCGCCGGCGGCCATCCTGCCGCGACCCACTGCGACCCCTCTTTCTGATTGGCGCGCCACGCTGCGCGCCTACCGTTTCCAGACCCCTATGGCAGACTCCATCATCCAGTCCCCCGAGCTCGGCGACGTCACCGGCTACCTGCGCGAGCGCATCCGTACGGTGCCGGACTGGCCCATGCCGGGCGTGATGTTCCGCGACATCACCCCGCTGCTGCAGAACCCCAAGACGCTGCGCGTGCTGATCGATGTCTTCGTGCACCGCTACATGGATGCGCAGCTCGACCTGGTGGCGGGCATCGACGCGCGCGGCTTTATCCTGGGCGCGATCGTCGCGTATGAGCTGAACCTGGGCTTCGTGCCGATCCGCAAGAAGGGCAAGCTGCCGTTCCAGACCGTGGCCGAGGAGTACGAGCTGGAATACGGCAGCGCCACCGTCGAGATCCATGCAGACGCCTGCAAGTCCGGCGACCGCGTGCTGCTGGTCGACGACCTGATCGCCACCGGCGGTACCATGATGGCCGGACGCAAGCTGCTGGAGCGCCTGGGCGCGACGGTGGTGGAGGGCGCCGCCATCGTCGACCTGCCCGAACTGGGCGGCTCGAAGCTGCTGCAGGACGGCGGGCTGCCGCTGTTCACCGTGTGCAAGTTCGAAGGGCACTGAGCCACGTGACCGGCCCGCAAGATTTCCACGCAAGGAGACCCCATGCCTGACCTGTTGCTGTTCCTGCTGACTTCAATTGCCGTGACTGTGGCCCCGGGGCCCGACAACCTGCAGGTGCTGGCGCGCGGCATGGCGCAGGGCCGGCGCGCGGGGCTGGTCGCGGCACTGGGCTTTTCGGTCGGGTGCCTGTTCCACACCGTGATTGCGGCGGTGGGGCTGGCCGCGGTGCTGCGCTCGTCGCCGCTGGCGTTCCAGCTGATCAAGTATGCGGGCGCGGCCTACCTGATCTGGATCGGCATCCAGGCGCTGCGCGCAAAGGGCGGGCTGGCGCAGGGCGGTGATGTCGATGCGGTGCCGCTCGCGCGCGTGTTCCGCCAGAGCGTGCTCGGCAACATCATGAATCCCAAGGTGACGCTGTTCTTCCTGGTGTTCCTGCCGCAGTTCGTGCGCGCCGATGCCGCGCACCCGGGGCTGCAGTTCCTGCTGCTGGGCGTGGTCTTCATGCTGCAGACGGCGGTGGTGTTCTCGCTGTTCGGGCTGTGCGCGGGCTGGCTGGGCGCCTGGCTGCGCCGCCGCCCGGCCACCGGCCGCTGGCTGGACCGCGCCGCCGGGGCGATCTTCGTCGGGCTGGGGATCAAGGTCGCGCTGCCCTGAGCGGCGCCGCTGGCGCGCATCCGGGCGCCGGTGTTGCCCGTTGCCCGCGCGCCGCGCCCATGCCGTTGCCGCTGTCGGGTGACGGGCGCATAATGCCTCATTGACAACTACACGATGACCGGGCCTAGCCTCCAGGGTTTTGTCGGCACTGGTCACACAAAGGCGCACCATGGGCGTACTCCTTCACCTGCTATCAGGCGTTGCCCTGCTCGTCTGGGGCACCAACATCGTCAAGGTCGGCATCCTGCGCGTCTACGGCGCGAACCTGCGCCATGTCCTGTCGACCAGCGTCTCCAACCGCTTCACCGCCTTCCTTGCCGGGCTTGGCGTCACCGGGCTGGTCCAGAGCAGCAACGCCACCGCGGTCATCGTCAGCTCCTTCGTCGGCCAGGGCCTGATCGCCGTGGCACCGGCGCTGGCCATCATGCTCGGCGCCAACGTCGGCACCGCGCTGATGGTGCAGGTGTTCTCGCTGGACCTGTCCTGGCTGTCGCCGCTGCTGATCTTTGTCGGCGTGATCTGCCATCTGACCTGGAAGGGCAGCAGGGCCGGCCACGTCGGCCGCGTGCTGATCGGCCTGGGCCTGATCACGCTGGCGCTCGAGCTGATCTCCATCGCCACCCGTCCCGTGGTGCAGGCTGCCGGCGTCAAGGTCTTGTTCGCCTCGCTGACCGGCGACGCGGGGCTGGACATGCTGGTCGGCGCCTTCCTGACCATCCTGTGCTATTCCAGCCTGGCCGTGGTGCTGTTCTGCGGCGCGCTGGCCTCGGCCGGCGTGGTGTCGATCCACGTGGCGCTGGCGCTGGTGCTGGGGGCCAACCTGGGTTCGGGCATCTCGGCGCTGCTGACCACCTCGGGCAACAACCAGCCGGGCAAGCGCGTGACGCTGGGCAACCTGCTGTCGCGCCTGCTGGGCTGTCTGGTGGCGCTGCCGCTGCTGGGCCAGGCCGAGGAGCTGCTGGCGCTGCTGGACCATGACCCGCAACGGCTGATCGTCAATTTCCACCTGCTGTTCAACGTCGCGCTGGCGGTGCTGCTGCTGGGCGCCACCGCGCCGCTGGCGCGGCTGTGCGAGAAGGTGCTGCCCGGGCGCAACACCGGCGACAGCCAGGTCACGCCGCGCCACCTCGATACGGCCGCGCTGTCCACGCCCACGCTGGCGCTGGCCAACGCCGCGCGCGAAGTGCTGCGCATCGGCGACCGCGTCGAGCAGATGCTGGACAACATGCTGCGCGTGCTGCGCACCAACGACGCCAAGCTGGCCGACGCCACCTGCCGCATCGACAACGAGGTGGACGACCTCTACACCGCGATCAAGCTCTACCTGACGCGCATCAGCCTGGAAGCGCTGGACGAGCGCGACGGCCAGCGCTGGACCGAGATCATCTCGCTCACCATCAACCTGGAACACGCGGGCGACATCATCGAGCGCATCCTGCTCGATACCAAGGACAAGAAGATCGCCCACAACCTGATGTTCTCGGAGGCGGGAATGCAGGAAATCGCCGAGATGCACGCGCGCCTGGTCGCCAACCTGCGGCTGGGCCTGTCGGTGTTTCTCAACGGCGACCTCAAGAGCGCCCAGGCGCTGATGGCGGAAAAAGCGAACTTCCGCGAGCTGGAGCGCAAGTACGCGCGCACCCACCTGCAGCGCGTGGCGGTGCAGACCGCCGAGAGCATCGAGACCAGCTCATTGCACCTGGATGTGATCAGCGAGCTCAAACGGCTGAATTCGCTGTTCTGTGCGACGGCTTATCCGGTGCTGGAGCAGGCTGGGGTGCTCAACCGCAGCCGGATGAAGGAAGACGATGTGCCGGCGGTGCCGGCGGTGCAGGCAGCGCAGCACTGAGCGGCGACGCTAGAGCTTGTAGCCGAACTTCCGCAACAGCGCCTTGCGCTCGGCCACATCGGCATCGGTCTCGATCCCCAGCGGCGAGGCACCATCGATCACGCCCACCACGCCGCGTCCGGCATCGGTCTGGGCGATGATCACCTCGGTCGGGTTGGCCGTTGCGCAGAAGATGCGGCACACCTCCGGCACTGCCCGCACCGCGGCCAGCACGTTGACCGGAAAGAACCCGTCGCCGAGGAAGATCACGAAGGTATGCCCGGCGCCGATGGCGCGGGCGTTCTCGCAGGCCAGGTCGATCAGGTCTTCATCTGTGCCCGACCAACGCACCAGGCGCTTGCCCGAGGCCTCGCAGAACGCCAGCCCGAAGAGGATGCCCGGCACCGTGCCGACCAGCGCCTCGTGCAGGTCTTCCACGGTCTTGATGAAATGCGAATGGCCGAAGATGAAGTTGGTGGCTTCCGGCTTGGTGACCGGTACGACCGTCAGTTCCATGGCTGGCTCCAGAATGGCGGCGCGGCTTGCCGCCATCCGGTTCATGGTAGGGCGCGGGGTGGTGAATGCAAGCGGGCAGGGATCCTCGCATGGCACGCGTACCTGCTATACCGGATGGACTGGCCCGTCACCGGAGACGCCGATGCCGCTTGTTCGCCTCTTCCTCGCATGGCTTGCCATGCCGCCGTGCGTGGCCGCCGCCCAGGTCGTTCCGGCATCACAGGGCGAAATCGCCGTCAGTGAACTGAAGCGCCCCAATGTCGTCGTCGTGCTGCGGCATGCGAGTGCGCCGGGGGTCGGCGATCCGCCGGGCTTCAAGCTGGACGACTGTTCGACCCAGCGCAACCTGGACGCGAACGGCCGGCAGCAGGCGGCGAGGCTCGGTAGCAGCTGGAAGGCGGCGGGCTTCCGGCCGACGCGGGTCTACAGCAGCGCCTGGTGCCGCTGCCAGGACACCGCCCGCCTGATCGACCTGGGTCCGGTGCGGGTCCAGCCATTGCTCAATTCATTTTTTGGCGCGGATGCACAGCGCCGGGAAGCGCAGACCGCGCAGCTTTCGCGCTTTATCGACGGGCTCGATCCGCGCGGCGGGCCTTACCTGCTGGTCACGCACCAGGTGGTGATCACCGCGCTGAGCGGCCACGGTGCCGACAGCGGTGGCGGCGTCGCGATCGAACTGCAGCCGGGCGGAGCGCCGCGCCGCGCGCGGGTGCTGCCCAACGCCGGGCTGGACTGAAGGGGCAGGCCCGCCTCAGCAGCGGCAAGCTCACCTCATCTTGATACACCTCAACTTGTGCAATCGCTTGCGTAAGCGAGTCGCGACAATTCTTGCCGGGCCTGTATCCGAAAATTCCTAAGGCCTTACCGCTCCAGCAATGGCTTCAGATACTTGCCCGTAAAGCTCGCCTTGCTCCTGGCCACATCCTCCGGCGTGCCGCGCGCGATCACCTGGCCGCCACCGGCGCCGCCTTCCGGCCCCATGTCGATCAGCCAGTCCGCGGTCTTGATGACATCGAGGTTGTGTTCGATGATGACCACGGTATTGCCCTGGTCGCGCAGCTTGTGGATGACCTTGAGCAGCAGCTCGATATCGTGGAAGTGCAGCCCGGTGGTGGGCTCGTCCAGGATATAGAGCGTGCGCCCGGTGTCGCGCTTGGACAGTTCCAGCGACAGCTTGACGCGCTGCGCCTCGCCGCCCGACAGCGTGGTCGCCGACTGGCCCAGCCGGATATAGCCCAGGCCCACGTCCAGCAGCGTCTGCAGCTTGCGCCGCACCACCGGCACCGCGCTGAAGAACTCGTGCGCCTGCTCGACGGTCAGGTCCAGCACCTCGGAGATGTTCTTGCCCTTGTACAGAACTTCCAGCGTCTCGCGGTTGTAGCGCTTGCCGTGGCAGACATCGCACGGCACATAGACGTCGGGCAGGAAGTGCATCTCGACCTTGAGCACGCCGTCGCCCTGGCACGATTCGCAGCGCCCGCCCTTGACGTTGAACGAGAAGCGGCCCGGGTCGTAGCCGCGCTCCTTGGCCGACGGCACGCCGGCGAACAGTTCGCGGATGGGCGTGAACAGGCCCGTATAGGTGGCCGGATTGGAACGCGGCGTGCGCCCGATCGGGCTCTGGTCGACGTTGATGACCTTGTCGAAATGCTCGAGCCCCTCGATGCGGTCGTGCGGCGCCGGCTCCGGCGTCGAGCCGTACAGGTGGCGCGCCACCGCATGGTAGAGCGTGTCGTTGATCAGCGTCGACTTGCCCGAGCCGGACACGCCGGTGATGCAGGTCAGCAGGCCCACCGGCACTTCGGCGGTGACGTTGCGCAGGTTGTTGCCGCTGGCGTTGACGATGCGCAGCAGGCGCTCATCGTCGGGCGCGGCGCGCTCCTTCGGCACCTCGATGCGGCGCTGGCCGGACAGGTACTGGCCGGTCAGCGATGCCGGCGACTCCTCGATCTGCCGCGGCGTGCCCTCGGCCACGATCATGCCGCCGTGCACGCCGGCGCCCGGGCCGATGTCGACCACGTAATCGCAGGCGCGGATCATGTCCTCGTCGTGCTCGACCACCAGCACCGAGTTGCCGATGTCGCGCAGGTGCTTGAGCGTGCCGATCAGACGGTCGTTGTCGCGCTGGTGCAGGCCGATCGAGGGCTCGTCCAGCACATACATCACGCCGGTCAGGCCCGAGCCGATCTGCGACGCCAGCCGGATGCGCTGGGCCTCGCCGCCCGACAGCGTATCGGCGCTGCGCTCCAGTGACAGGTAGTCCAGCCCGACGTTGTTCAGGAAGTTCAGCCGCGCCGAGATCTCCTTGATGATCTTGTCGCCGATCTCGCGTTTGGCGCCGTGCATGTCCAGCGTCAGGAAGTAGGTCAGCGCGTCGCGCAGCGGCCAGCCGTTGATCTCGAAGATCGCGCGTGCCTGCTCGCCCTCGCCCAGCTTGACGTGGCGCGCCTCGGTGCGCAGGCGGGTGCCTTGGCAGGCGGGGCAGGGCTGGTTGTTCTGGTACTTGGCCAGTTCCTCGCGCACGGCGACCGAATCGGTTTCGCGGTAGCGGCGCTCCAGGTTGGGGATGATCCCTTCGAACACATGCTCGCGCACGGTGGTGCGGCCGCGTTCGTTGATATAGGTGAACGGGATTTCCTGCTCGCCCGAGCCGTGCAGCACCGACTGCTGCACGTTTTCCGGCAGCTCCTCGAACGGGGTCTCGGTGTCGAAGTCGTAGTACGCTGCCAGGCCTTGCAGCATCTGGAAGTAGAACTGGTTGCGGCGGTCCCAGCCCTTGATCGCGCCCGAGGCCAGCGACAGGTTGGGGAAGGCCACCACGCGCTTGGGATCGAAGAAGGTGATCTGGCCCAGCCCGTCGCAGCTAGGGCAGGCGCCCATCGGGTTGTTGAACGAGAACAGCCGCGGCTCCAGCTCCTGCAGCGAGTACGAGCAGATCGGGCAGGCAAACTTGGAGCTGAACATATGCTCCTTGCCGCTGTCGAGTTCCAGCGCAAGCGCGCGGCCATCGGCCAGGCGCAACGCGGTCTCGAACGATTCGGCCAGGCGCTGCTTGATGTCGGCGCGCACCTTGACGCGGTCTACCACCACTTCAATGGTGTGCTTCTCGGTCTTCTTCAGTTTCGGCAGCGCATCGACCTCATAGACCTTGGCCTCGGCCTCGTGCGCGGTGCCGCCGCCCGAGCGGATGCGAAAGCGCACGAAGCCCTGCGCCTGCATGCTGTCGAACAGGTCCGAATGCTCGCCCTTGCGGTCGGCCACCACTGGCGCCAGGATCATCAGCTTGGTGTCCTCGGGCAGGGCCAGCGCGGCGTCCACCATCTGCGACACGCTCTGCGCTTGCAGCGGCAGGTTGTGGTCGGGGCAGTAGGGCGTGCCGGCGCGGGCGTACAGCAGGCGCAGGTAGTCGTGGATCTCGGTGACGGTGCCGACCGTCGAACGCGGGTTGTGGCTGGTGGCCTTCTGCTCGATCGAGATCGCCGGCGACAGGCCTTCGATCAGGTCCACGTCCGGCTTTTCCATCAGCTGCAGGAACTGGCGGGCATAGGCGGACAGAGACTCCACGTAGCGGCGCTGGCCCTCGGCATAGAGCGTGTCGAAGGCAAGCGAGGACTTGCCCGAGCCCGACAGGCCGGTGATCACAATCAGCCGGTTGCGCGGCAGGTCGAGATTGATGTTCTTCAGGTTGTGGGTACGCGCCCCACGGATCTTGATTTCTTCCATATGCCGAAAAGTCGTCGCCAGACAGGCCGCCCTGCCGGGGTTGGCAAGGCTGTCTGAAGGAATCGCAAAACCCAGAAACAAGTACCGTATTTGGCACTTCCGACCGCTGGCGACGGCCGGAATGCGCGCCCGGGCACACGCCCGGGGGCCAGCTGGCATGGCCAGGTGACCCGGGAAGCGCGAAGGAGCAAACCTGTTAATATACCCAACTTCGGTTTCCGGGGTGGCCCGCGCCATGCAGGCGCCCGGCGAAGCCGCCGTCGGCCCCGGGTTCCGGGCGGCAACTTCCCCCCGCGATCCCGATCGAAACTGCCGTTGCGATGCACCGGCAGCCAGCCTGACAGATTCCACGATCCCACGATCGCAATGCCGTCGATCCAGTCTTCTTCCCCGGGTGCGGGTGCCGCTGACGCATCCCAGGCCCCCGCCCGCGAACGCATGACCCGCGCCGAGCTGCGCGCCGCCGTGTCGCTGGCCAGCATCTTCGCGCTGCGCATGCTGGGCCTGTTCCTGATCCTGCCCGTCTTTGCCGAATACGCGCACAGCCTGCCCGACGGGCACGACGCCCAGCGCGTGGGCCTGGCCATGGGCATCTATGGCCTGATGCAGGCATTCCTGCACATCCCGCTGGGCTGGCTGTCCGACCGCATCGGGCGCAAGCCGGTGATGGTGGCCGGGCTGCTGCTGTTCATCGCCGGCGGGCTGGTGGCCGCCTTTTCCGACACGCTCAGCGGCATCATCGCCGGCCGCGCGCTGCAGGGCACGGGCGCGATCTCCGCGGCCATCACTGCCTGCATCGCCGACCTGACGCGCGAACGGCATCGCACCAAGGCGATGGCGATGGTGGGCGGCAGCATCGGCCTGACCTTCGCGCTGTCGCTGGTGATTGCCTCGCCGCTGCTGCACAGCATCGGCATGTCCGGCATCTTCGGGCTGATGTCGGTGCTGGGGCTGGTGGCCATCGGCGTGACGCTGTTCCTGGTGCCGACCCCGCCGCCGCCGCATCCGGTGCGCCTGCCGTTCCGCAAGGTGCTGCTCAACGCCGACCTGGCGCGCCTGAACGTCGGCGTGCTGGCGCTGCACGCTTCCCAGGTGGCCATGTTCATGGTGGTGCCCGCCATGCTGGCCGATGCCGGCATGCCGCTGGACCAGCACTGGAAGGTCTACCTGCCGGTGGTGCTGGTGTCCTTCGTGCTGATGCTGGGCCCGATGATGGCGGCCGAGCGCTACGGCCGCGTGCGCCCGGTGCTGCTGGGCGCGGTCGCGCTGATGACCGCAGTGCAGCTGCTGTTTGCCGCCGTGCACGGGCTGTGGGCCATCGTCGGCGTGCTGCTGCTCTTCTTTGTCGCGTTCAACGTGCTGGAGGCGATGCAGCCTTCGCTGGTGTCGCGCTACGCCGCGGCCGCGCGCGGGGCGGCTCTGGGCGTCTACAACACCACGCAGGCGCTGGGCCTGTTCCTGGGCGGCGCGGCCGGTGGCTGGCTGCTCAAGCACGAGGGGCGCAGCGCCGTGTTCGTCGGTTGCGCGGTGGTGCTGTTGCTCTGGCTTATAATCGCCTGGAGCATGAAGGCGCCGCCGGCGCGCGGGCAGGAAGCTGCACCGGCAACGCCGGCCTGATCCGCATCACATCGTAAAGAATCCGGCCTGGAAAAGGCCTAGCATGATCGCGCCACCCGACGTCTGGCCGGGGGCGCGATGTTCGTTTACGTCGCCGCAGTATCGCGTCACACTACATCCGCTTTACCGTCATCGTATTGCCACGCTTTTCAACACGGCGCGTGGCTTTTGGAGAACATTTCATGGCATCGGTCAACAAAGTCATTCTCGTCGGCAACCTCGGCGCAGACCCGGAAACCCGCTACCTGCCCAGCGGCGACGCCGTGACCAATATCCGCCTGGCGACCACCGATCGCTACAAGGACAAGCAGAGCGGCGAGATGAAGGAGGCCACCGAATGGCACCGCGTCTCGTTCTTCGGCAAGATCGCCGAAATCGCCGGCCAGTACCTGCGCAAGGGATCGTCGGTCTATATCGAAGGCCGCATCCGCACCCGCAAGTGGCAGGACCAGTCGGGCCAGGACAAGTACTCCACTGAAATCGTTGCCGACCAGATGCAGATGCTGGGCTCGCGCCAGAGTGGTGGCGGCGGTGGCGGTGACGAAGGCGGCTACGGTGGCGGCGCAGGCGGCGGTGGTGGCTACAGCCGCGAAGCTTCGGGCGGCGGCTACGGCGGTGGCCGCGGCGGCCAGGGCGGCGGCCAGAGCGGTGGCGCTGCGCGCCGGCCGCAGCAGCCCGCCTCGAATGGTTTCGAGGATATGGACGACGATATCCCGTTCTGAGCACGGACTCGCTTCAAGCATCACCCCCGAAAGCCCGCATAAGCGGGCTTTTTTTGTGTCCGCATTTTCCGCGCAAACCGCATTTCCTCATGCGCACACATTCGTATGCGGATGTGCGGCCACACCCTATATTTTGCATTCTTAATTTGTATGCAAACGGAGGGTGGTGCGTGAAGGTGGGGAACACGAGGCGCAGCCACGCCATGGCGCTTGCCGGCGTGCTGGCGGGGGCGAGCTGCGGCGTTACGCAGCAGGCGCAGGCGCAATCAGTATCGACTTCCATATCGGTCTACGGCCTGATCGACACCATGGTCCGCTACTCGGACAACAACCGCGGGGACGAGCGCCTGGCTGAACTGAGCGAGGGCTACTTCAGCGGTTCGCGCTGGGGCGCGCGCGGCAATGAGGCGCTGGGTGCGGGATGGTCGGCGCTGTTCAACCTGGAAAGCGGCTTCGACCTGGCCTCGGGTACTTCGCTGCAAGGCACCGCGGCGTCGAACTACGGACAGGTTGGCACGCAGGGTACAGGCCGGCTGTTCGGCCGGCAGTCTTACCTGGGGATCGAGCACCAGGCGTGGGGGAAGCTGACGTTCGGACGCCAGTTCACCACGGCCTATGACGCGACCTTCCGCTTCCAGCCCTATGGCCATCCCAATCTCGATGCGGTGGCCATTCTTAACGGCTATACCGGTCCGCGGCAAGACAACATGGCGAAGTACGCGGGCAGGTGGGGCGCGTTCTCGGCGGCGGCGCACTATACCTTCGGCGAAGTGCCGGGCGATGCGGCGGCCAGCAGCAGCCGGGGGCTGGCGCTGGCCTGGACCACGGCACGGATCGACATTGGTGCCCTGTTCCAGAGCACCAATGCGCTGGCCACCGAAGAGAAGCGCACGATCTGGGGCATCGGCGGCAGCAGCCAGCTGGGGCGCGTCAAGCTGGCGCTCGGCTACCTGGACAACCGCTACCACCTGAGCCCGACCCGCAACCATGTGCTGACCGGCGGCGCCACGGTGCAGGCAACGCCCGCGCTGGCGGTGTCGCTGGCGGCCGGCTATGACCGGCAGAGCGCCGCCAGCGGCCACCGGCTGATGCTGACCAGCGTGGCGGAGTACAGCTTGTCCAGACGCACCAGCGTCTATGCGGAAGCCGATTTCAACCGCATCAGCGGCAGCTATGCGCTGCCCGCCTTCATGGGCGTGCGTGGCAACAAGTTCGGCGGCGGCGTCGGCCTGCGCCATCGCCTGTAAAGCCGGAGGGCCACCGTGATTTCGAGAAGACAGTTCCTTGCCGCGGCGCTGGCCGCGCCGGCATTGCCGGGGATGCCGGCGCGCGCGGACAGCGGCGCCGCGGCATGGCCGCGCCATCCGGTGCGGCTGGTGGTGACTTTCCCGCCGGGCGGGTCCAGCGACATCGTGGCGCGGCTGCTGGCACCGGTGCTGCAGGAAAAGCTGGGGCAGCCATTCGTGGCCGACAACCGGCCGGGGGCGGGATCGACGATTGGCGCGGCTGCGGTCGCCGCGGCGCCCAATGACGGCTACACGCTGCTGATGTCGAACTCGGCGGCGCTGAGCATCTCGCCGTTCCTGCTCAGGCGGCCCGCCTACGACCCGGTACGCAGCTTCACGCACGTGCATTACATCGGAGCGGTGCCGACCGTCTTTGCCGTGCATCCGTCGGTGCCGGCGCGCAACCTCGCGGAGCTGGCGGCGTGGATCCGCGCGCAGCGCGAGCCGGTGCCGTTCGGCAGCGGCGGGGCGGCGTCGGTGGCGCATATCGTCGGCGAGCTGTTTGGCCAGCAGGCGGGGTTGCGGCTGACCCATGTGCCATACAAGGGCGCGGGTCCGATGCGCGCCGACCTGCTCGGCGGACAGATCCCGTTTGCGGTGGATGCCCTGCCGCAGAACCTGCCGTTGCTGCAGTCCGGCGCCTTGCGCCTGCTGGCGGTGACCTCGGCGCAACGCGTGCCGCAGGCGCCCCGGCTGCCCACCGTGGCGCAAGCCGGCTATCCCGGCCTGGTGGCCGAAAACTTCGTCGGCGTCTCCGCGCCGGCCAACCTGCCTGAGGACATCGTGCAACGCTTGCATCAACAACTGCAGGTCATCCTGCAACAACCGGCCCTGCGCGGCCGCCTGGAAGCCCAGGGCTTTGTGCTGGCCGAGCGCCGGCCCGATGAGTTTGCCGCCTACGTACGCCAGCAGGCGCAGGCCTGGGGTCCTGTGGTCGTGGCAACCGGGGCGACGCTGTCATGAGCGCGCGCATCCAGGTAGTGCTGTTCGGGCCCGAAGGACGCGGCAGCTTCAATGAAGCCGGGCATGCCGGCGCCATGCGCGCACGCAATGCCGGCCACGACGTGACGGTGACGTGGATTGCCGATCCGGATCCGCAGGCGCGCGCAGCAGCGCTGCTGGCGCTGTGCCAGACCGGCCCGGACCTGATCGTTGCGCATGGCGGACAGGGGGACTATCCCGTTTCTGTTGCCGCGGCTCGCCATCCCGCGCGGCGCTTCGTGGCCACGCAGGGCAGCGTGCTGTGCGCCAACACCGCGAGCTATGAGGTGCTGCAGGAACAGTCCGCCTTCCTTGCCGGCGTGCTGGCGGCGACGGATTCGCGCACCGGCGTGGTCGCCCATTTGTCGGGCGAAAAGGTGCGCCCCGGGCTGAAGGGGCGCGCGGCGTTTCTCCATGGCGTGCGCAGCGTAGTGCCTGGCCTGCCGGCACTCACGACCTTCTGCGGCAACCAGCACGATCCGGCGTTGGCCGGCGACGCGGTTGCCGCGCAGGCCCGCGCCGGCGCAGATATCGTCTTTGCGATGATCGACGGCGGCCGCGACGGTGCCATCGCCGCCTGCCGTGCCGCGGGCATCCGCCAGATCGGCAACGTGGTCGACTGGACCAGCAGGCATCCCGATGTCTTCCTGGCTTCCGCGGTGGCCGACAGCGGCTTGTGCGTCGAGCAGGCGATCGGGGATTTCGAACGGGACCAAATTGCGTGGGGAACCACCCGCAGCTTCGGGCTGGAAGCGCCGGCGGCCGTCCGCCTTGCCCTGGGCCGCGATGTCAGCCAGGCCGCGCGCGCGGCGCTCGACCACTGGAGCCAGCGGTTGCTCGATGGCGGCGTGTCCGTGGCGCAGAGCTATGACGGGCCGGAGTTTGCGGTGGTGGGCACGCCCACGGTTGCTTAGCCGCGCCGGACGGGAGGCACGGCAGCATCATGCCAGCACCGGCAAGCCGGCCTCCCGTTCCCACTCCACGCAATTCCTGCCCTTGTTCTTGGCCGCATACAGCACGTTATCCGCGCGCATCAGCAGGGCTTCCAGGTCTTCGCCGGGCCGCAGCGTGGCCACGCCAAAGCTGGCGGTCACCGTGTGCATGCCCGGCAGGACGTCCATTTCCGTGCTCTCCAGCGTCTGGCGCAAGCGTTCGGCCAGGTGCAAGGCTGCATCGGGCGGGGTATCGGGCAACAGCACGACGAACTCCTCGCCGCCCAGGCGCGCGGCGATATCGCGCCGCCGGATGCCGGCGGCGATGATCCGGCCGATTTGCGCCAGCACCGCGTCGCCGGCGCTGTGGCCGTAGTTGTCGTTGATGAACTTGAAGAAATCGAGATCGCACAGCAGCACGCTCAGCGGCTTGCCCTGAGGTGGCGGGATTTCCCGCGCGGCCAGCGCCTCCAGGCTGCGGCGCGTGTGCAGCTGCGTCAGCGGATCGGTGTCGCGTTCATGCCGCAGGCCGTCGATCACGTCCAGCGTGGTCGCCGCCAGCAGCGCCAGCGCCAGCGTGAGCAGCAGCAATGCCATGGTGACCTGCAGCCACAGCCAGTAGGCCGAGCGGGTGAGGGCGGCAGCGTCCTGTCCGATGACCGGAGCAATGGTCAGCACCGTGCGCGGCAGGAAATGGAGGGCAAACAGCAGGAAGACCCAGAACAGCACCTGGTCCGCGGTGCTGCCTGTGCGCAGGCGGGCCAGCGGCGCGATGCCCAGCAGCAGGATCAGCGCGATGCCGACGTTCAGGATGCAGATGCGGGCGACCAGCTGGGGTTGCATGAAATCAAACCAGGCAAGCGCAGCAAACAGGGCCAGCGGCAGCGACACCAGCGCGCAGGTATCGACGCGCGCACCGATGCGCGCCAGCATGCCACGCAGCATCAGCACGGCGCTGCCCAGGTAGAGCGCACCGGTGACGGTGGCGTTGCCGCCGCCGTTGCGCGGCTGCCAGATGATCTGCAAGGTGATGGCAACCGCGTACAGCAAATAGCAGGCACCTAGCTCCAGCAGGTAGTGCCGCGTGCGCTCATGGTTCCAGGCCAGCAGGAAGCAGAGCGAAAGCAGGATGGCCATGGCGGGATTGACCAGGGCCAGGAATTGACCAGTATCGTGCAACACGGAGAGTCCCCAGTTTTTATTGTTCTCTGGCAGGGACGGGTGCCCGCGTGCGAAGCGCCGTGAACAGGGCGTAAGCCAGGGAACATCGAGGGCGGTACGCGCCCGCGGCGCGGGTCGCGGGGCCGCGGCCCGCTGACAGCTGAGTGGCGGCCGCCCGTAACAAATTGTTTCTGTCAGGACCCATTCTAGTCACGGGTGGCGTCGGCGGCTCCCCCCCAATGGGTGCCAACCGGCAAACAATTGTGAACAATCTGTCAGGGCGCGAATGCCCCGTCGGTCAAATCGAGCGCCAGCGCATGGACGGCGGATGCCGCAGTTGTCCGCATTTGTGACTAATCTGGTAGATGCTGTCCGGATCCTCCGGCAGTTCGGTTTTCCCGTACGCAAGGAGATCACGATGAAGACCAAGAAAGCGATGCCGGCACTGTTGCTGGCGGCAAGCGTGCTGGCGGCGCCGTTTGCGATGGCGCAGGGTGGTGCCAAGTCCAAGCCGATGGCAGATCCCATGGCCGCCTCCGCGCCGGCGGCGCAGAACTCGCCTTATATGCAGGTGCAGCAGTGGAAGAAGGGTGACCGGCTGCCCACCGAGTTCAGGGACCGCCAGTATGTGATCGACGACTACAAGCAATACAACCTGCCCGCGCCGCGCAAGGGCACGCGCTGGGTCGGGATTGGCGCGGAATATTACCTGGTGGCGCCCAACGGTGTGGTCCAGCAGGTTGGATCGGGGTCCTGACCCGGCCTGCTGCGGCGACGACCGCGGGAAAAATAAACAAAGCCGCCACGCCTGGGCGCGTGGCGGCTCTTCTTTGCGATCGGTCTCAGATACCCAGGATCTTTTTCGCTTCGAGCAGCGATTTCATCGATTCGTCATGCTTGCCGGCCTTGTGATAGGCCTCGCCGTCGGCGCGCAGCTTGGCAACCTTGGCGGAATTTTCCGGCGACAGCGCCGGCTTGGTCGACAGTTTGGCGTCGATGGCCTTCATCTCGTTGGGGCAGTTATGGGCCAGCGCCAGGCCGGGGGCGCTGGCCAGCAGCAGTGCCGTAAGGACTAGGACAGATTTGCGCACGATGGCCTCCGTGAGGACGCTGTTGGGATTTCCAGCATAGTCCATCGCCGCGCCATGCTGCGCCTGGCCGTTTGCCGGTGCCGCGCATATTCCCCCACGAAGGGGTAAATGGCGATTATTCGTTTCTCCTTTGAACAGCCCGGAGCCACGCTATCCCATCCGCAACTCAACCGTTCGGGCGAGATATTGCCGGTATTTTCTGGTCGCACCGGCGCGCACGGATGCGGTCGTGTGGTGCTTGAATTCGCCCGCTCTGAATCGGGCCAGGTGCCCGCCGTGTTACCGCCAGGCGCGGCAATCCGGGTATTTTCATAATTATTATCCCGAGTCATCCGGGATTTCAAACGGGCGTTGACGCTATTAGGACGGGGCAGTTTTTCGCCGCTCCGGAAACGCGCTTCATTAATGAAACAGCCCGTGCAAATGCACGATTTATCGGAATCACCGCGATCTCTAGATTGAACTCACCCGGCACAGATCCGGGCATGCCATTCATGAGAAACCGGGGGGCTTCCATCGTGCAACGCATTGACCTGAAACTCGCGGCGATCCCGCTCGCCTGCCTCGCCATCCTGCTCGCAGGATGCGGTGGCGGTGGCGGCGATTCCGCGCCAGCCAGCGCCGCGCCATCCGCCAGCGCGGCCGGCCCGGCCGGCGCGAACGGCAAGACCATCCTGTCCGGCGCCAATGCGCCCGCGGCGGACGTTGGCACGGACGGCGACTTCTACCTCAATGCCTTGACCTCGACGCTCTACGGACCCAAGGCTGACGGGGCCTGGCCTGCCGGCGTGTCGCTGGTCGGCCCGCAAGGCGTGGCCGGGGCGCCCGGCGCCGTGCTGCTGCACGGCGCGGCAGATCCCACCGCTGCCGATGGCAGCGAAGGCAGCTTCTACCTCAATACGGCCACCAATACGCTGTTCGGCCCGAAGACGGCCGAGGGCTGGCCGGCCGGGGTCTCCGTGGTTGGCCTGACTGGCCCGGTCGGGGCGCAAGGTCCGCAGGGCGAGAAGGGCGAAAAGGGCGACACCGGCCCCCAGGGCCAGCAAGGAGAGACAGGCGCCGGCGCGACGATCTATACCGCCAACTTCGCTGTATACGACTCGCCGGATGGCAATGGCACCTATGTCATGACCGGCACCGCGCTGGACCGGCAAAGCAACGATCCGAATTTCGGCGCGGTGATGCCGGTGGGCTGCAGCGGCGGCCTGACCCTGAACGCGAGCCTGGCGGGCCCGGTGCCCGATGACGAGGTCAAGTACACCCTGGCGGCATACCGTGTCGCCAGCGGCGCGGCGCTGGAAACGATCGCCCCGCTTGCCATCACCGATGCGTCCGCCTGTTCGCTCGGCGCCACCGTGCGGACCTGCTCGGCGCCGGCCACGACGGCGGTGGCGGCCAACGACATTGTCCAGGTGCAGGTCAGTGGCAACCGCAACTTCAAATGGGGCGGCGGGCTGTACGTCAACCTCTCCTGCAAGAGCAGCAGCTGATCCATGCGGCGGCTACCCGGCCGCCACCGACCCTCTGCCAGGGCTACGAGCACGGCCGCGCGCCCGCCGCGCCCGCTCCCTGGTTTTCCTGCACGCCTTCCAGTGATATTTTGGAGGGCGGCTTTTTTTTTTCCGCGCTGTTCCCGATCGTCCCGGACACCGACCAGGCCTGCCGCTGCGCATGGAAACTTCCGCCGAACACTATTCGCTGGCCCTGCTGTGCGCCGCCGTCCTGACCGTGACCGTGGTCGGCATCCACTACGAGGCACTGCGGCTGCTGTCAGCGATACACCCCCGGCGCTGGAGCGGGCGCATGAACATCGGCGTGCTGATCGTCTGCATCATCGTGGTCCATTGCCTGGAAGCGCTGGTGTTCGCGCTGGGTTTCTGGTTCGCCGACCAGGTGCTGGGCCTGGGCGGACTGACCGCGATGGGCGTTGCCGGCGTGTCCGGCGTCCACACGCAGCCAGGCGCGCTGGTCTACGCCTACTTTGCGCTGGAGACCTTCACCACGCAGAGCCTGGGCGACATCGTCCCGGTGGGCGCCAGCCGCCTGATCGCCAGCATCGAGCCGCTGGTCGGCCTGATCCTGATCGGCTGGTCCACCTCGTTCACCTATGTCATGATGCGCCGCGACTGGGAGCTCGAGCGGGACGAAGGAGGCGGGCGTCGCGCGCCCTAGCGGAATCTCCGCGCCACAGCTTGCTGTTGGCCGTATTGTCCTGTGGCCCAACCACGGGCCGCTCCCGCCGCCGGTCCGGCAACCGATACGGCTGCTGCCGCCGATGCGCCCGACATGACCATCTGGGACGGTCCGCCCGGACCCGGCGAGCACGCGCTGACCGTGCATGTCTGGACCCCGGTCGGGTCCGCCCGCGGCGAAGCGCGCCGCCAGCCGCTGGTCGACCGCTATATCGCCGCGGTGGACCGCGACGGCGTGATCTCCACCGGCCATGCAGCGCTGGAATCGCCCGAGGGCATCTATATCAGCCTGTACCCGGGCAGGCGCAGGTGGCATCGACGCCGCAAATGCCGGAAATGCCGGTAGTGTCAGACAGGCCGCGAACGATTAAGCTGGCAGCCTTTGCATAATTTCATCGAGCCACAGGAGAGAAGTCATGCCGAGCCAGCGAACCCTGACCCGCATTGCCGCCATCGCCGCCCTGGCGATGGCCTGCAGCGCGCATGCGCAGAGGCCGGACGGGGACAGCGCTGCCGCCGCCGCCATCAACGAAGCGGTGCAGCAGGGCACCACGCCCTACCGTCCCGACCCGGCCGCGACGCCGGGCAGCATCCAGTCGGACGAATGCCGCGCCCTGGCCGCGCAGATCGCCGAAGCACCCAAGCGCGAATACCGTGCCACCCAGCCGGCCATCGAGACCGCGCAGGGCCGCATGATTCCGGAACTGGAGCGTGACCGGCCGAAGAGGTCGCTGCAGCAGGCGTACCGGGAGAAGTGCACGCAGTAGTGATGAGTGACTGGGGGCCACCCTCACTCGCGCCCCGCCACCACATACGCCCCGGTCCGGTGCAGCTCGCCCTCGGCTTGTTCCAGCGCGCGGATCGCGCCCTTGCCCTTGCGCGCCAGCAGCTGCTCGACCAGGGCCTCGACCACGGCCACGCCGGCGGTGACTGACGGGAAGAACGACGGGCTTTCCACCGAGAACAGCAACGTGCAGTCCGCCGCCAGCGCGATCGGCGCGACCGTGCTGTCGGTCAGCGCGATCACCTTGCAGCCGCACTCGCGCGCGGCGGCGGCGACGCGGATGCTTTCCTGCGAGTAGGGGGCGAAGCTGACCACCAGCACCGCATCCTTGGGCGCCAGGCCGCGCAGCTCCATCTCCAGCGTGCCGGCATCGGCGCGGATCAGGTGCACCGTGCTGCGGAACAGCCGGTAGACATAGTGGAAGGTGAACGCGATCGGAAAGCACGAGCGGAAGCCCGCCACATGCACGCACGCCGCATGCGACAGCAGTTCCGCCGCTTGCTGCAGCGTCTTCTCGTTGTTGGCGGCGATCATGTCCAGGTTGTGGTGCTGCGCGTCCAGCATCTCGCCCAGCATGCGGCTGGAGCTGCTTTCACGCACCACCTTGCGCGCGCGGCGCGCGTACGGCTGGCTGCCGCCGCGCAGCGCATCGACGAACAGTTCACGCAGCCCCTGCCAGCCCTCGAAGCCGAGATGCTGCGACAGCCGCACCAGGGTGGCAGGCTGCACCCCGGCACTGGCCGCGATCTTGCGCATCGACAGCACCGGCACGTCCTGCGGATGGTCGAGCAGGTAGCGCGCGCCGCCCTGGAACTGCGTGCTGAGCGTGGGGAAGTTGCTGCGCAGCAGCGCCAGCAGGGCGTCCAGATCCTGCGGCGGCGCTTGCGGCGATGGGGTAGGGCTGTCGGGCGGCATGGGCATTCCGGATTCGGTGTTTGTAACGATTGTTGCACAGGTGCGCCCGGGCGCGCATCGGGCCGGTCGAACAGGGCGGGTCAGGGTTCCCCCTCACTGACGGTTAACGTCTGCATATGCCTTGGCTGTATGTCCTGAGCAGGTCTCGTAACACCACTGTCTGTTCGCTACAACGCCGGTCGGCCGGCATCATATTTTCCTTACCCGCTTAGCAGATCGTGACTTACACTCCGCGCCATAACCTCCGGAATTGGTCATCCGGAACATAATTGGTATCGGAGCGCGGCATGGGACATAGAAGCCCGGCAGTGCGACACGGCGGGAGGGTCAACCCGTCGTTTCGGGTCATTGGGGAAGTTGGGGCAACCGGCAATCCGTGCCGGGGCTGGCGCCTGCGCGGCGCCAGGGCAGCGCATGGCTTCACGCTGATCGAGGTGATGATCACCGTGGCGGTCATTGCCATTCTTGCCGCCGTCGCCATTCCAAATTACAGCCGTCACGTCGTGCGCTCGCACCGGGCCGCGATCGAGTCCTTCATGCTGGAGGTCTCGAGCGCCCAGGAGCGCTACCTGGTCGACAACCGCGCCTATGCCGCCAATCTGGGCGCGCTGGGCATGTCGGTGCCGGCCGCGCAGGCAACGCGCTACGACGTCGCCGTGACGCCGAACGCGGCGCTGCCGCCCGGCTACAGCATCGTGGCCACGCCCAAGGGCAGCCAGCTCGCCGGCGACGCCGACTGCGGCTCGCTGACGCTGACCAGTGCCGGCGCGAAATCGGCGTCTGGTTCAGGCACCGACTGCTGGAACTGACCATGCGGCGCGCCACGTTCCCGCCGTCTTCGCCCGGCCGGCCCACCCGCCGCGGCTTCACCCTGGTCGAACTGCTGTGCGCCATGTCGGTGCTGGCGATCCTCGCGGTCGCGGCGGCGCCGTCGTTCTCTTCACTGATCGCCAACCAGCGCGTGCGCGGCGCCTCACATGACCTGACCTCGGCACTGCTGCTGGCGCGCAGCGAGGCAGTCAAGCGCAATGCCACGGTCACGCTGGCAGCCACCGGCGCCGCATGGACTGCCGGTTGGGCAGTCACCGCAGGCGCCGAGACGGTGCGCAGCTTCGGGCCCTACGGCGGCCTGACCATCACGCCCAGCGCTGCCGGGGCCCTTGCGCTTGGCAACGACGGCCGCCTCACGGGCGCGGCCATGACTTTCGAAGTGGCGCCCAACGGCGATACGGCAGCGGCGTCGCGCGTCTGCGTGCAGGTCAGCGAGACAGGCCGCGTCGCTTCCGACACGGGAGCCTGCTCATGAAGCAAAGAATTCCGCGGCTGCGGCCGAGCATGCCTGTCCGCCGCACGCAGCGCGGCTTCCTGCTGATCGAGGTGCTGGTGGCGGCGGTGATCCTGCTGGTCGCGCTGCTCGGCACCGCCGGGCTGGTGGCGCGCTCGGGCCAGACCGAGATGGAGTCCTACCAGCGCGTGCAGGCGCTGGCGCTGCTGCAGGACATGGTTGCGCGCCTCAACGCCAACCGCCAGGTGGCATCGTGCTATGCCAACGGCGCGACCGGCATGCAGCTGGGCAGCGCGGCGGCGCCGCCGGCGGCGTGCACGCAGGGCACCGCCGCGCAGAAGGCTACCGCCGATGCGGACCTGCAGGCCTGGAACACCGCGCTGCTGGGTAGTGCCGAGATGCGCCTGGGGGCCAGCGCCGCTGATGCCGCCCAGGCCGTCGGCGCCATGATCGGCGCGCGCGGCTGCATCGAGACCGTCGACGCCGTCAACAATATCTACCGCATCACCGTGGCCTGGCAGGGCCTGGCCACCACCGGCGCGCCCGCGCTGGGCTGCGGCAAGGGCCAGTACGGCAACGATGCCTATCGCCGCGCGGTCAGCACGCAGATCCGTATCGGCACCCTGGGAACCGTGTCATGAGCCCCCTGCGCCTGTCCGCGCGCCGCCTGCGCCGCCAGCGCGGCATCTCGCTGGTCGAGCTGATGATCGGCATCACCATCGGCCTGGTGCTGCTGACCGCGCTGGCGAGCCTGTACCTTGCCAACAGCCTGTCGCGCACCGAATTCACCAAGTCTGCCGAGCAGGTCGAGAACGGCCGCTACGCGCTGGAGCAGATCCGGCGCGAAGTGGAGCTGGCGGGGTTCTTCGGCGTCGGCAACATTGCACGCAGCACCAAGGCCGCGGATCCGGCGCTGTGCGCGACGGATGCAGCCGCCCTTGGCTTCTCGCCTGCTGCCGAAACCGTGCCGGTGGCGCTGACCGGCTATGCGCCGGGCGTGGCGGCACCATGCCTGCCGGACCTGGCGCCGACTTCCGAGGTGCTGGTGATTCGGCGCGTGTCGACCACGGCGGTTGCCGCCCCGGCACCGGGCGTGCCCTACCTGCAGGTATCGGCCTGTTCGCAGGACACGCAGACCTTTGTCTTCGATGCCAGCGGCGCGGCGGCCTTCGGGCTGCGCACCAAGGCCTGCGATCCGGCCCAGCCGGCTGAACTGCGCCGCGCCATGGTGCGCATCTTCTACCTGGCCGGCTGCGACCGCTGCAGCAACGGCGGCGACGGCATCCCCACGCTGAAGATGGCCGAACTGGTCAACGGTGCGTTCCAGTCGCGCTCGGTCGCGCAGGGGGTGCAAGACATGCATGTGCTGTACGGTGTCGACCAGGACAGCAACGGCTCGGCCGACTGCTACGTGTCCGATCCCCGCGCGAACAACAGCGCCGTCTGCACCGCCGTTCCCGGCTATGACTGGGGCGTGGTGCTCAACAACCTGGCCAATGTCACCACGGTGCGCGTGCACCTGCTGGCGCGCACGCTGAAGCCCTCGGGCGGGCATTCAGACAACCGCACCTATGACCTCGGCCGCGCGGCGGCCGCAGGCCCGTTCAATGACGGCTACAAGCGCCACGTCTACGCCCAGGTGGCGCGGCTGGTCAATGTGGCCGGGCTGCGCGAGCAATAACGCCATACCGATTCAACACAGCGAAGAGCGAGCAATGATGAAGTCAACGGGCAGGCCGCTGCGCCGCAGGCAATCCGGGGTCACGCTGGTGGTGACGCTGGTGTTCATGGTGCTGTTCCTGCTGGTCGCCGTGGCCATGGTCAATTCGGGGCTGGTCAACGTCAAGGTGGCGGGCAACCAGCAGCACAGCGCCGAAGCACGCGACGTGGCGCAGCAGGCGATCGAGCAGGTGATCAGCGACGACTTCACCAAGGCGCCGGTTGCGGTGGATGTGCCGGTGGACGTGACGGGTGACGGCAAGGCGGATTACATCGCGCAGGTGGCGGCACCGACCTGCGTGACCAGCAAGCCAGTGGCCAAGGTGATCGATCCGGAAAAGCACCCGGAGGATGCCGAATGCACGCTGGGCAGCAGCACCGGCAATGGCAACCTGGTCATGGGCGCAAGCGGTGTCAGTGCGATCAGTTCGCTTTGCAACGATACGCAGTGGGATGTAGCAGCCACCGTCAATGACGTCAATACAACCGGCGCCGTCGCGACGGTGCACCAGGGCGTTGCGGTGCGCACGCTGTATGGCTCCACTTGCCCCTGAAGTCTCGGGCCAGATCCGGATCTTGAAAGGAAGAACCAGCATGTCCATGCCCGCTCGCCGGCTTCGCGCTTCCGCTGCCTGTGCCACAGCCCTGCTCGGGCTGGCTGCCGCGCCCGCGGCGATAGCCGAAGACATCGACCTGTTCACCGGCCTGCAGGCCAACTCCGGGTCGCGTCCCAACGTGCTGCTGATACTCGACAACGCATCGGCGTGGAATGCCAATGCCCAGGTCGATTGCGAAACGCAGAACGTGGTGAGCGCCAACAACGATAACAACAACGTCGGCGCAGAGCAGTGCGCACTGTACAAGGCGGTGTCGGACCTGATCAATGATGACAAGACGAACGGCAAGATCAACCTTGGCGTGATGATGTTCGGGCAGGGCACCAATACGGGTGGCCAGTTCCGCTTCCCGAAGGTGACGCCGCCCACCGCGCCGTCCGGGCTGGTGCTGATGGAGAAAGGTGCGGGCGGACAGGACATGCTCGACTACATCAAGACCATCGACCGTACCAAGGACAGTGCCAACAACTCGCAGGTCGGCGGCGCCATGCAGGAGGCATGGGCCTTCTTCTCCGGCAAGACGGGATTGTCCGGCACCACATACAAGTCGCCGATCACCAACCCGTGCCAGAAGAACTTCATCATCTACATTGCCAACGCGCTCAACAACGGCAAGCCGCAGGACTCCGGCCAGGATGCCTACAACAAGCTCAAGGAGGCGGGCGCCACCACCGCGCAGCTCACTCCGATCCCGCTGCCCAAGGGCAACAACATCGACAACTGGGGCGATGAGTGGGCGCGCTTCCTGAACGACCTGGACCTGAACGCCGCCAACAACGCGGGCTCGACCACGGCGACGCGCCAGAACATCATTACCTACACCATCGGCGTCACTGACGGCAGCCAGCAAAGCCAGGACTACCTGCAGTTCGTCACCAGCATGGCCCAGAAGGGCGGGGGCGGCAACTTTACAGTCCGGGCCGGAGATGACGACGCGCTTTCGAAGGCGCTGAAGGACATCTTCAACGAGATGCAGGCGGTCAACAACGTATTTGCCTCGGTCAGCCTGCCGGTCAGCGTGAACGGGCAGGGTTCGTACCTGAACCAGGTCTATATCGGCATGTTCCGCCCGGACGGTAAGGCCCGTCCGCGCTGGGTGGGCAACCTCAAACAGTACAAGCTGGGCTATGACAGCAACGGCAATCTGGTGATGCTCGACGCCGGGGTGCAAGGCGCGATCGACCAGCCCCCGAAGAATGCGGTTAGCAACGCGGGGACCGGGTTTATATCGCCCAATGCCCGCAGCTACTGGACCGAGGATCCGCCGAAGGCGGTGGGCAGCTCCAGTATCGTGACGGACTGGCCCTCGGACGGGTTCTGGAAGAATGCCTCGTCGCTGCTGCGCAATGCCAAGGATTCACCCGACGGCGAGGTCGTCGAGAAGGGCGGCGCAGGAGAAATGCTGCGCGCAGACTACCTGACCAGTCAGGCCGGGCGCCGGCTGCTGACCTGCGCCGACGCGAAATGCAGCAAGGGGACCGCGCTGGCGAATTTCGATACCGCCAACAAGGCCCTCACCGAGGGCAACGGTCCGTCGCTGCTGAAGACCACTGCCGCGGATGTGGCCAATATGATCAGCTGGGTGCGCGGCAAGGACGTCTTCGCCACGCTGACCGGCACCGACCCCAAGAAAGAGGCGGAGCCCGGCCCCGGCGGCAACGTCACGGTGCGCGGCTCGATCCACGGCGACGTGCTGCATTCGCGCCCGGTGGTGGTCGACTACGGCGGCACCACTGGCGTAGTGGTTTTCTACGGTGCCAATGACGGTGTGTTCCATGCCGTCAACGGTAACCGCACTGCAGCCATTTCCACCACCGCGGGCACGGTGCGCGCGGGCGGTGAACTGTGGGGCTTCATCGCTCCCGAGTTCTACGGCAAGCTGGCGCGGATCTATAGCAACGCTCCCGAGGTGCGGCTGACGGGCAGCCCCCAGGACACCGCCGAGGTCCAGTTTGTTCCACGCGACTATTTCTTCGACGGCACCACGACGGTCTACCAGGACCTGAGCACCCCGGCCACGCCCCAGGTAAAGATCTACCTGACAGCACGGCGCGGCGGTCGCCTGATTTATGCATTGGACGTCAAGGATCCGGCAAAGCCGGAGTACCTTTGGAGCAAGACCAACGCCGACATCCCTGAACTGGGGCAGACCTGGTCGCAGCCGCGGGTGATGCGCGTGCGCGGCTACCCGACGCCTGTGCTGATCATGGGTGCGGGCTACGACCCCGATGGCGAGGATACCGACCCAGCGCTCAATGGCATCGCCACGGCGACGAACAAGCAAGGCCGCGGCGTGATCGTGCTCGACGCCGGGACGGGCGATGTGGTCTGGGCAGCCCTGGCCAATTGCGCTGGCATCAGCACGGGCACCTGCGTCACCATCAACAGCCGCGCGATTCCTTCCGACGTTGCCGTGGTGGACCGCAATGGTGATGGCTATGCCGAAAAGGCTTATGTCGGCGACGTCGGCGGCAATGTCTGGCGTATCGACTTCGGATCGACGGATACGGATACTCCGTCGACGTGGACGGTCGGCAAGCTCGCGCAATTGGGCGGCGCAGTGGACACCAACGAGGCGCGCAAGTTTCTCTATCCGCCCGATGTCGTCGCGACCGGCAAGTACGACGCGGTGATGATCGCCTCGGGCGACCGCGAAAAGCCGCTGTACTCGCTGAGCCAGACCCCTGGCGCGGCGCAGAACGTGCAGAACCGCTTCTTCATGGTCAAAGACCCGAACGTCGATGGGAGGCTGCCTTCGACCTGGACGGCGGTCAAGGCGGCCGATCTTGTCGATGCGACCAACGTGGCCTACCGCGATTCGGCGGTGGCTAGCGGCTTCTACTTGTCGCTGGAATTCGGCGAGAAGGCGGTCAATGCGCCGCTGACCGTGGCGGGCTACACGTACTTCGGCACCAACACGCCTTCCAAGGTCGAGCCCGGAGCCTGCTACCCCGACCTGGGCGTTGCGCGGGGCTACGCGGTGTCATTCCTGAGCGGGCTTGGCATGAACAACGGGCCGCGGTTTGTCAGGTTCGACAACGGCGGGCTGCCGCCGTCGCCCGTGTTCGGCATGGTGTCGGTCACGCAGACCGACGGATCGACCCGGCTGGTCCCGGTGCTGATCGGGGGCGGCAAGGCTGGTGCCTCGGGCGGCGACGACAAGTCATCGCTGGGCGGCCAGGAGGTGAAGCCCGCCAGCACCGGCAAGCGCAAGCGCACCTACTGGCACACGCAGAGCGACAAGACCTAGCCAGCCGCCATCACCGCGGTGCTGCCGCCACAGCGCCGCCTTCCTCCTCCCACCACCCACCCCCCAACGCCTGCAGCAGCGCGGCCGAATCCGCCAGCCGGTCGGCGCGCGCCTGCGCCAGTTCCAGCGACGCCTGGCGCGACTGCCGTTCGGCATCCAGCACCGTCAGCTGGCTGACGCCGCCGAGCCGGTACTGCTCCGACACCACCGCCAGCGTATCGCGCGCCTGCCGCGCGCTGTCGGCGCGTTCGCGCAGCGCGGCGGCATCGGTTTCGAGTGCGCGCAGCGAATCGGCCACGTTCTGCAGGCCCTGCAGCACGGCTTGCCGATACGCGGCCAGCGACTGCTCATAAGCCGCCTCCGCCGCGCGTTTGCGTGCCTGCAGCTCGCCGCCGCGGAATACAGGCTGCACCAGCCCCGCGGCCAGGCTCCATACGTTCAGGCTGCTGAACAGGTCGCGCGCCGCGGTGGCCTGCGTGCCGCCGCTGGCGCTCAGCGTGATCTGCGGATAGAGGTTGGCGGTGGCCACGCCGATATTGGCCGAGGCCTGGTGCAGCAGGGCCTCGGCCGCGCGGATGTCGGGACGGCGGCGTGCCAGCGTGGCCGGCAGGCTGACCGGCAGCGTGTCGGGCAGGTGCAGGTCGTCGAGGCGGAATTCGGGCAGCGTGGCCGAGGCCGGGGTCTGGCCCGTGTACACCGCGAGCTGGTGCCGCGTGGCATCGAGCTGGCGCTGCAGGGCCGGCACCAGGGCCTGGGCTTGCGCAAGCTCCGCGCGCTGGCGCTGCACGTCGACGCGCGCGACGCCGCCCGCGCGCAGGCGTTCCTCGGTGATGCCAAGCTGGCGCTGCTGGGCCGCCGCCACGGCGGCGGTATCGGCCAGTTGCGCGCGCAGGCCGGCTTCGCGGATGGCCGCGGTGGCCACGTTGGCGGCCAGCGCCAGGCGCGCGGCTTCCAGTTCATAGCGCTGGTAGTCCACCGCTGCCTGCAGTCCTTCCAGTTCGCGCCGCTGGCCGCCGAACAGGTCGAGCACGTACGACACCTGCACCGTGGCGCCGTAAAGCGTGAACGGGCCCGGGCTGGGGATCGCGGTGATGCCCAGGGACTGGAAGTCGACCTGCTGGCGCGTGGTGTTAAGTTTTGCGTCGACGGCGGGCCAGCGCGTCGCGCCGGTGCGCGCGGCCAGGTTCTCCTGCGCCTCGCGCAGCCGGGCGCGCGCCTGCGCCAGCGTCGGGCTGGCATCCAGCGCGCTGCGGATGGTGGCGTCCAGCGCCGGGCTGCGGAACAGCGTCCACCACTGCGCGGGCACGTCAGCGCCGGCGGCCAGGGTTTGCGCGTGGGATTGCCCGGCGGCGTCGGCGCTGTCGGCCGCGACGGTTGCCACCGGCTGCGGTCCCGGCACGTAGCCGGCGTCATCGGGCGGCGCGGGCGCGCGGAAGTCGGGGCCGACGGCGCAGCCGCACAACAGTGCCGCGGCGGCAAACAGAGGCGTGAGTCGTTGCATGGCCAACCCCTTCAGTCCAGCGTGCGGCGGTAGAAGCGCACCGCAATTGCCATCACCACCACGATGAACAGCGCCATCGGCCACACATTGGGCCATAGCTCGACCCAGCCGTTGCCCTTGAGCAGGATGCCGCGCACCATGCGGTGGAAATACGTCATCGGCAGGATGTTGCCGATGGCCTGCGCCCAGCCCGGCATGCCGGCGAACGGGAACATGAAGCCGGACAGCAGGATGTTGGGCAGGAAGTAGAAGAACGTCAGCTGCATCGCCTGCAGCTGGTTCTGCGCCAGCGACGACAGCGTGATGCCCACCGTCAGGTTGGCCGCGATAAACAGCAGCGCCGCCAGGTACACCGCGAGCACCGAGCCGACGAACGGCACGCTGAAGATCCAGCGCGCGGCCAGCAGCACGATGGTCGCCTGGATCAGGCCGATGAAGATATAGGGCACGATCTTGCCGGTCATCACCTCGAGCGGCCGCACCGGCGTGGCCAGCAGGTTCTCCATGGTGCCGCGCTCGCGTTCGCGCGTCATGGCCAGGCCGGTCATCATCACCATGGTCATCGTCAGGATCACGCCCATCAGGCCGGGAATGATGTTGTATTGCGTGATGCCTTCCGGGTTGTAGAGCCGCTGCACCTGCACGTCGAAGGGCGGCTTGCCGCCGGCCAGCGGCGCCAGCGATCCCTTCAGGTCATGCGTGGCCACGCGGTAGGGCAGCTGCGGTAGCGCGGCGATGGCCTGGCCGGTGGCGGAGGGATCGGTGGCATCGGCCTCGACCAGCAGCGCGGGCCGTTCGCCGCGCAGCAGACGGCGCGTGAAGTCGGGCGGGATGGTCAGCACGAACTGCACCTCGCCCTTCATCAGCGCCTCGCGCCCGGCCTGTTCGTCCGGCAGCGTGCCGACAAGCTTGAAATACGTCGATTGCTCCATGCTGGCGATGAAGGAACGCGTGAATTCGCTCTGGTCGGCGGCAATCACCGCAGTCGGCAGGTGGCGCGGATCGGTGTTGATGGCAAAGCCGAACAGCAGCAGCTGCATGATCGGCAGCCCGATGATCATGCCGAAGGTGACGCGGTCGCGCCGCAGCTGCAGGAATTCCTTGAGCACGATGCTCCACCAGCGTTGCAACGAGAAGCGCTGTTGCGCGGCCGGGTTGCGGGCGGCGGCTGTCATGACGCCTCCCTGGCCTTGCGGGCTGCCATATTGTCTTCGGCCCCGCTCATCATGTGGATGAACACGTCTTCCAGGCTGGTCTGGGTTTGCTCGACGCGCCGGCCCGGTCCGGCCAGCCGCGCAAGCGTATCAGCCAGCGCCTGCGCATCGCGCCCGGTCACATGCAGCGCGGTGCCGAAGGCCACGGTCTGCTCCACGCCCGGCGCACCCTGCAGCTGCTCGGACAGCGCGGCGAGGTCGTCGCCTTCCACGCTCCAGGTCGACAGCTTCTGGCTGGCCACCACTTCATCGGCGGTGCCCTGCGCCAGCAGCTTGCCGTAGGCGATATAGGCCAGCTTGTGACAGCGCTCGGCCTCGTCCATGTAGTGCGTGCTGACCAGCACCGAGATGCCGCGCGCGGCCAGCTGGTGCAGCTGCTCCCAGAAGTCGCGCCGGGCCTTGGGGTCCACGCCCGCGGTGGGTTCGTCGAGCAGCAGCAGTTCGGGCTCGTGCAGCAGGCACGCCGCCAGCGCCAGCCGCTGCTTCCAGCCGCCAGACAGCGCGCCGGCCAGCTGCGCCGAGCGCGTGGCCAGGCCCAGGTCTTCCAGCGCGCGGTCGACCGCCTCGCGCCGGTTCGGCATGCCGTAAACGCGCGCGACGAAGTCCAGGTTCTCGCGGATCGACAGGTCGTCCCAGTAAGAGAACTTCTGCGTCATGTAGCCGACGCGGCGCTTGATCTCGTCGGACTCGCTGCGGATGTCGTAGCCCAGGCAGGTGCCCTCGCCGGAATCGGGCGTCAGCAGCCCGCACATCATGCGGATCGAGGTGGTCTTGCCGCTGCCGTTGGGGCCGAGGAAGCCGAAGATCTCGCCGCGCGCGACCTGCATGCTGAGGTCGTTGACCACGTGCTTGTCGCCGAAGTGCTTGTTCAGGCCGCGCACGTCGATGGCGAGTGCGGCCGCGCCGCCGTTCGCTCTGGTGTTCATTGCCGCACCACCTCGACGGGCTGGCCCGGCCGCAGCTTGGGCGCATCGGCCGCCGCCGGGCGCGCTTCGACCAGGAACACCAGCTTGCGCCGCGTCTCGTTGCTGTAGATCACCGGCGGCGTGTATTCGGCCTCGTTGGCTACGTAGCTGATGGTGGCCGCCACCGGCGCGGCGCAGCCGTCGCAGCGCACCTGCACCGCCTGGCCGTTGCGCAGCGCGCCCACCACCGTCTCCGGCACATAGAAGCGCACCTTGACGTTGCCCGGTGGCAGCATGCGCACCACGGGGCTGCCCGCCGGCACCCACTCGCCGAGGCGGTAGGGCGTGTCGTAGACCAGCCCCGCCTGGGTCGTGGCCACGGTCTTGCGCGACAGCTTCCACTCGGCCTGCGCCAGCGCCGCGCGCGCGGCCGCCACCTGCGCGGCCTGCGCGGCTTGCTGCGCATCCCGGCCCGGCAGCCGGGCCACGTCGATATCGCGCTGCAGTTCGCGCACGCGGGCGGCGTCGCTGCTGGCCTGTGCGCGCGATTCGTCCAGCTGCGCCTGCGCGATGCCGCCGATCTCATACTGGCGCTGGTCGCGCCGCAAGGCCGCGGCACTGCGCTGCGCCTGGGCCTGTGCCTGCGCCAGCTGGGCGCGGCTGACCTCGACTTCGACCGGGCGCTTGCCGGTCTTCATGTCTTGCAGCTGTGCCTCGGCTGCGCGCAGCTGGTCTTCGGCCTGCTGGCGCGCGGCGCGCTCGTCGTCGGATTCGAGTGCAAACAGCGCGGCGCCCTGGCCGACCTGCTGGCCGCGCTGCACCGACAGCGTGTCGAGGCGCCCGGCGAACGGCGAGGCCACGCTGACGAATTCGCCTTCGACATAGCCTTGCCAGGTGTCGGCGCGTTCACGGCTGCAAGCGGCGAGCAGCAGCACCGCCGCCACCTTGCGGCCTTCCGCCATCAGGATGTTGTAGGTGCGGCAGGCGGCCTGCAGGTCCATGGCGTCCACCCCGACATGGCGGCGCGACAGCGACGCGGTCAGGCGCGGGTGCGGGAAGCGCAGCCGCGAGCCGGTGCCGAGCAGCACCACTTCGGGGCCGAGTTCCACCAGCTGCTCGAAATGCGCAGGCTCCAGGTCTTCGAAGCGGCTGACCGGCCAGGGCCGGACCTCGCCCTCGGGCATGACCAGGACCGAGTTGGTGTGACGGACGAGGTTGATCTCGATGTAGCCCGGCCCGTAGGCCGTGACGGTATTGAGCGATTGGGGCTGGTCGGCGTGGAGTTTCACTTGGAGGCCTCTGCGGCGGCCGCCACGGGCTGGCGGGCCGGCCCGTGGGGCGGATGGCCGGCACCCCGGGCGGGTACGGTGTGGGCGACAGGATGGACGACAGTGCGCAGGCGCCTGGCGTGTGCGCCGCAAGCGCACGCTGCAATGCAAGAATCCCTGCCGAAGTCTGTCATAATCCGATAAATTATAGCTTTTGCCTCCCTGTCTGCCACGTTCGCGTTGCATTGCAGCGGACGTCGCCCCGGCGCGGGGCTTCCGCACGGGGCTTCGGCATTAATTCAGATTCGCCCAGATTCCCTGTCCGGTGCCGCCGACGCGGCACGCTACGCTTGCCCGACATCGCCGTGAAACCCATCCAGAAATCCAACAAACTCAATAACGTTTGCTACGACATCCGCGGACCGGTGCTGGAAAAGGCCAAGCAGATGGAGGAAGAAGGGCACAAGATCATCAAGCTGAATATCGGCAACCTGGCCGTGTTCGGCTTTGACGCGCCGGAAGAGATTCAGCAGGACATGATGCGAAACCTGCCGAATTCGGCAGGTTATTCTGATTCCAAGGGCATTTTCGCCGCACGCAAGGCGATCATGCACTATACCCAGCAAAAAAATATCGAAGGCGTTGGCCTGGACGATATTTATGTGGGCAACGGTGCCTCCGAACTGATCGTGATGGCCGTCAACGCGCTGCTCAATGCCGGCGACGAAGTGCTGGTGCCGGCGCCGGACTACCCGCTGTGGACCGCCGCGGTGAGCCTCTCGGGCGGCACGCCGGTGCACTATATCTGCGACGAGTCCAACGACTGGATGCCCGATCCGGCCGATATCCGCGCACGTATCACGCCGCATACCAAGGCCATCGTCATCATCAACCCGAACAACCCCACCGGGGCGCTGTATTCGGACGAGCTGCTGCTCGAGATCGTCGCCATCGCGCGCGAGCACGGCCTGATCATCTATGCCGACGAGATCTACGACAAGGTCCTGTACGACGGCCACACCCACACCTCGATCGCCTCGCTCTCGACCGATGTGCTGACCGTGACCTTCAACGGCCTGTCGAAGAACTACCGCTCATGCGGCTACCGCGCCGGCTGGATGGTGGTGTCGGGCGACAAGCGCCCGGCCATCGACTATATCGAAGGCCTGAACATGCTGTCGTCGATGCGCCTGTGCGCCAACGTTCCGGGCCAGTGGGCGATCCAGACCGCGCTGGGCGGCTACCAGAGCATCAACGACCTGGTCAATGAAGGCGGACGCCTGCGCCGCCAGCGCGACCTGGCCTACGAGCTGATCACCGCGATCCCGGGTGTTACCTGCGTCAAGCCCAAGGCGGCACTGTACCTGTTCCCCAAGCTCGACCTGTCGATGTACCCGGTGCAGGACGACCAGGAGTTCATCTACGAACTGCTGCAGGAGTCCAAGGTGCTGCTGGTGCAGGGCTCGGGCTTCAACTGGGCCAAGCCCGATCATTTCCGCATCGTGTTCCTGCCGCACGAGGAAGACCTGCGCGAGGCCATCGGCCGCATCGCGCGCTTCCTCGAGGCGTACCGAAAACGCCACGGCAAGGCAGCGGCCTGATTTCGCGGGCCGCGCCGCAATTCATCCTTAGCAACTCAGAAGATTGTCCATGAACCCCATCAAAGTTGGCCTGCTCGGCATCGGTACCGTCGGTAGCGGCACGTTCAACGTGCTCAAGCGCAATCAGGAAGAAATTCGCCGCCGCGCCGGCCGCGGCATCGAGATTGCCATCGTGGCCGATCTCAACACCGAACGCGCGCGCGAACTGACCAACGGGGAAGTGGAGATCGTCAGCGATGCCAACGAGGTGGTCAACCGCCCCGACATCGACATCGTCATCGAACTGATCGGCGGCTACGGCATCGCGCGCGAGCTGGTGCTCAAGGCGATCGAGAACGGCAAGCACGTGGTCACCGCCAACAAGGCGCTGCTGGCCGTGCACGGCAACGAGATCTTCGAAGCCGCGCGCCGCAAGGGCGTGATCGTGGCATTCGAGGCTGCCGTCGCCGGCGGCATCCCCATCATCAAGGCGCTGCGCGAAGGCCTGACCGCCAACCGCATCCAGTGGATCGCCGGCATCATCAACGGCACCACCAACTTCATCCTGTCCGAGATGCGCGACAAGGGCCTCGATTTCGACGTGGTGCTGAAGGAAGCCCAGCAGCTCGGCTACGCCGAAGCCGACCCGACCTTCGACATCGAAGGCGTCGATGCCGCGCACAAGGTCACGCTGATGAGCGCGATCGCCTTCGGCATGCCGGTGCAGTTCGACAAGGCCCACGTGGAAGGCATCACCAAGCTGTCAGCCATCGACATCAAGTACGCCGAGGAACTGGGCTACCGCATCAAGCTGCTGGGCATCACCCGCCGCCGCGACGACGGTGTCGAGCTGCGCGTGCATCCGACGCTGGTGCCGGCCTCGCGCCTGATCGCCAACGTCGAAGGCGCGATGAACGCGGTGCTGGTGCAGGGCGACGCCGTGGGCGCGACGCTCTACTACGGCAAGGGTGCCGGCGCCGAGCCGACCGCCTCGGCCGTGATCGCTGACCTGGTCGACGTGACCCGCCTGCACACCGCCGATCCCAACCACCGCGTGCCGCACCTGGCGTTCCAGCCGGACGAGCTGTCGAGCGTGCCGGTGCTGCCGATCGAAGAGATCAACAGCTCGTACTACCTGCGCATGCGCGTGGCCGACGAGACCGGCGTGCTGGCCGAGATCACCCGCATCCTGGCCGAGGGCGGCATCTCGATCGACGCCATGCTGCAGAAGGAATCGCGCGAGGGCGAGCCGCAGACCGACATCATCATCCTCACGCACATCACGCGCGAGAAGCACGTCAACGCGGCGATCGCCAAGATTGAGGCGCTGCCCACCGTGCTGTCCGCCGTGACGCGCCTGCGCATGGAAGAACTGAACTAAGGGCCGGACCTGCTGATTCACATGAAATACCAGTCGACCCGCGGCCATGAGATGCCGCAATCGTTTTCCGAGATCCTGCTGGGCGGCCTGGCGCCGGACGGCGGGCTGTACCTGCCTACGCAGTACCCGCAAGTCACCGCCGACGAACTGGAGGCCTGGCGCAAGCTGTCGTATGCCGACCTGGCCTACGAGATCCTGCGCAAGTTCTGCGACGATATTCCTGCCGAGGACCTGCGCGCGCTGACGCGCAAGACCTATACGCCCGAGGTGTACTGCAACGCGCGCGAGGGCGACAACACCGCCGACATCACGCCGCTGCGCACGCTCGGCGAGGAAGGTGGCACCAGGCTGCAACTGCTGGGCCTGTCCAACGGCCCGACGCTGGCCTTCAAGGACATGGCGATGCAGCTGCTCGGCAACCTGTTCGAGTACGCGCTGGGCCGCGCCGGGCAGGAGCTGAACATCCTGGGCGCGACTTCCGGCGATACCGGCAGCGCGGCAGAATACGCCATGCGCGGCAAGCGCGGCATCCGCGTGTTCATGCTGAGCCCGCACCGCAAGATGAGCGCGTTCCAGACCGCGCAGATGTTCAGCCTGCAGGACGCCAACATCTTCAACCTTGCCGTCGAAGGCGTGTTCGACGATTGCCAGGACATCGTCAAGGCGGTCTCCAACGACCTCGACTACAAGGCGCGCCAGAAGATCGGCACGGTCAACTCGATCAACTGGGCACGCGTGGTGGCCCAGGTGGTGTACTACTTCAAGGGCTGGCTGCTGGCCACCAGCGGCCCCGGCCAGAAGGTGTCGTTCTGCGTGCCGTCGGGCAACTTCGGCAACGTCTGCGCCGGCCATATCGCGCGCATGATGGGCCTGCCGATCGACAAGCTGGTAGTGGCCACCAACGAGAACGACGTGCTCGACGAGTTCTTCCGCACCGGTGCCTACCGCGTGCGCAAGTCGGCCGAGACGTACCACACCTCGAGCCCGAGCATGGATATTTCCAAGGCCTCGAACTTCGAGCGCTTCGTGTTCGACCTGCTCGGCCAGGACGCCGGCAAGCTGGTGGCGCTGTTCCGCGACGTGGAAGAGAAGGGCGGCTTCGACCTGTCGGGCACGCCGGAATTCGACCGCATCCGCGAGTTCGGCTTTGTCTCGGGCCGCAGCACGCACGACGACCGCGTAGCGACCATCCGCGACCTGTCTTCGCGCTACGACATCACCATCGATACCCACACCGCCGATGGCGTCAAGGTGGCGCGCGAGCATCTCAGCGCCGGCGTGCCGATGGTGGTGCTGGAAACCGCGCTGCCGGCCAAGTTTGCCGACACTATCCGCGAAGCGCTCGGCCACGAGCCGGAGCGCCCCGCAAAGTTCGAGGGCATCGAGAGCCTGCCGCAGCGCTTTGAAGTGATGCCGGCCGACGCCGCACAGGTCAAGGCCTATATCGCCGGCCACACCGGCCTGTAAGCGCGCGGGCGCGTGCAGCCCGCTGCGGCGCTGCCGCATGCCGGGCCCGCGCCAACTCGCTACAATCAGGCTGCGGGCCCGATCTTCGGCCCCCGGATTGCCTGCCCCAACCAAGTGGTGCCGGCAATGCGCGGGCCGTTTTTCGTGGGCCAACACTTTCCCACATCGCACCATGACCCAAGCCGCAGCACCTTCCCGCCCCCCGATGCTGACCATGGCCCAGGCGCTCGACGCGCTGCTCGGCGCCGCCCGTCCGCTGGCGCAGCTTGAATCCATCGACACGCTCCACGCCAACGGCCGCGTGCTGGCCGCGCCCGTGACCAGCACGCTGCGCGTGCCGCCGGCAGACAATACCTCGATGGACGGCTACGCCATGCGCGCGGGCGATGTGCCCGCTGCCGGCACGCGGCTGCGCGTGTCGCAACGGATTCCCGCCGGCCATGTCGGCACCGCGCTGGAACCCGGCACCGCCGCGCGCATCTTCACCGGCGGGCTGATCCCGCCGGGCGCCGACGCCGTGGTGATGCAGGAGCAATGCACCGCCGAGGGCGAGGACGTGATCGTCAACCACGTGCCGCAATCCGGTGAATGGGTGCGGCGCGCGGGCGAGGATATCGAGGCCGGCAGCGTGATCCTGCCGGCCGGCACGCGGCTGACGCCGCAGGCGCTGGGGCTGGCCGCATCGGTCGGCCAGGCGAAGCTGGACGTGGTGCGGCGCGTGCGCGTCGCCGTGTTCTTCACCGGCGATGAACTGGCGATGCCGGGCGAGCCGCTCAAGCCGGGCGCCATCTACAACTCCAACCGCTTCACCCTGCGCGGCCTGCTGGAAAACCTGGGCTGCGAGGTCAGCGACTTCGGCATCGTTCCCGACACGCTGGCCGCTACGCGCGAGACGCTGCGCCGCGCGGCGCAGGGACACGACCTGATCATCACCTCGGGCGGCGTTTCGGTCGGCGAGGAAGACCATATCAAGCCCGCGGTCGAGGCCGAGGGGCGGCTCGACATGTGGCAGATCGCGATCAAGCCGGGCAAGCCGCTGGCGTTCGGGCAGGTCAACAACGATGCCGGGCCGGCGTTCTTCCTGGGTTTGCCGGGCAACCCGGTGTCCAGCTTCGTGACCTTCCTGCTGTTCGTGCGCCCGTTCATCCTGCGCCTGCAGGGCGTGGCCGGCGTGACGCCGCGGCGCCTGCCGCTGCGCGCGGACTTCGAACTGAACAAGGGCGACCGCCGCAATGAGTTCCTGCGCGCGCGCATCAATGCCGAGGGCGGCCTGGACCTGTTCCCCAACCAGAGCTCGGGCGTGCTGACCTCCACCGTCTGGGGCGACGGCCTGATCGACAATCCGCCCAACCAGCCGATCGCGCGCGGCGATACCGTGCAGTTCATTCCGTTTGACGGCCTGCTCGCATAGCCGGCCAGCGTTACCAGGACACAGAAGCTGTGATGACCATCGAACTCCGATTCTTTGCCAGCGTGCGCGAGCAGCTGGGCGTGGCCGAAGAGCGCGCCGAGGTGCCGGCCGACGTGCGCACCGTGGGCGAACTGCGCCAGTGGCTGCGCCAGCGCGGCGGCGCCTGGGCCGAGACCCTGGCTGAAGGCCGCGCGCTGCGCATGGCCGTCGACCATGCGGTGGCGCGCCCCGATACGGCGATTGCCGACGGCTGTGAAGTCGCCTTTTTCCCACCAGTGACCGGAGGCTGAGATGAGCGTCAGGGTGCAGCGTGAGGATTTCGATCTCGGCGCGGAAGTCGCTGCGCTGCGTGCCGGCAATCCGGCGGTCGGCGCGGTGGCCAGCTTTATCGGCACGGTGCGCGATGTCAGCGACGGCAGCGCGGTCAGCGCGATGGAGCTTGAGCACTATCCGGGTATGACCGAGAAGGCGCTGGCGCAGATCGAAGCGGCTGCGTGCGCGCGCTGGGCGCTGCTGGGCGTGACCATCATCCACCGCGTCGGGCCGATGCAGCCGCTGGACCAGATCGTGATGGTCGCGGTGGCGTCGGCGCATCGCGGCAATGCCTTTGCCGCGTGCGAGTTCATCATGGACTACCTCAAGTCCGAAGCGCCGTTCTGGAAGAAGGAAGACACCCCGGAAGGGGCGCGCTGGGTCGACGCCCGCGTGACCGACGAAGCCGCCCTCCAGCGCTGGGGGATCGCATCGTTCAATGCCAGCGGCGACGATGCTGGCGCACCACCGGAGAAGCAGGGCGGGAGCCAGCCCTGATGGGGCCGCTCGGCTTTGTCGCCGTGGGCGTAGGCGCCGCGGCGGGTGCGTGGCTGCGCTGGGGCTTTGCGGTGCTGTGGAACGCGATCAATCCCGCGCTGCCCTATGGCACGCTGGCGGCCAACCTGCTGGGCGGCTACCTGGTCGGCCTGGCGGTCGGGTTCTTCGATACGCACGCGGGCCTGCCGCCGGAATGGCGCCTGCTGGCCATCACCGGCTTCCTTGGCGGGCTGACCACGTTCTCGACCTTCTCCAGCGAGGTGGTGGCGAACCTGATTGCCGGCGACTATGGCTGGGCGGGGCTGCACCTGCTGCTGCACCTGGGCGGCTCACTGCTGCTGACCGCGTTCGGCCTCTGGACTTACCGCCTGCTGGCCTGACGCGGCCCGGGCGATCAGGCCCAGCAGCGCGGCATTGAATGCCTGCGGCTGCTCCATGTGCGGGCTGTGGCCGGCGCCGGCCACCACGCTGAATCCCGCTCCGGGCCGCAGTGCGAGCGTGGCGGTGCCCACCGCGGGCGCATAGAGCCGGCTGGCTTCCCCGTACAAGTGGAACAGCGGCAGCCCGGCACCGCGCAATGTCTCCCGGAAATCCTGGCGCGCCATGTCTTCCCATAAAGCGGCAAGCGCCCACGCATCGCACTGGCCCGCCATGTGCGCGATGCGCTGCATCGCGGCGCCTTCCGGGCGCCTTCCCGCCGACCACATTCCCAGCGCGACTGACGGCGCCAGCCGGGGCCAGTCGGCCCGGATACGGGCCGCCATCTGCGCGGCGTGCGCAATCTCATAGTGGCCGTGCAGGCCATGCGGCCAGGCCGCATCGGTCACCAGCCTCGGTGTCATGTCGATGCTGCCGACCGCTGCCAGCGGAAGACCCGGATGGTCGCGCAGCAGCGCCCATGCCACCATCGCCCCCATCGACCAGCCAGCCACCACCACGTCTGTCAGCCCGAGGTGCGCAACCAGTCCGGCGACGTCGCGCGCCAGCGCCGTGATCGTGGTGCCGTCGCGCTCGCGCGACAGGCCGTGGCCGGCATGGTCGGGCGCGATCACGCGGAATCCCGCCAGTGCGAGCGCCCGCTGGCCATCGAAGGCCTCGCCGGTGACGGACCAGCCGTGCAGCAACAGCAGCGGCCGTCCCTGGCCGGTTTCGCGCCAGCCTGGCAAGGCGCCGCGTGCCGGGTGGCTGGCGAACGGCGGCGAAGCGGGGCCGGCAGGTGCCGAATCGGGAGCGTCCAACGACGGTTCTCTCCTGGCAGGAGGGTAAAGGGCAGCGGCCTGGATGCCACCGGGTGAGGGTGCCTCTCTATTGACATCCACGGTGGGCAATTTATACGATGAAACATGAATCAGCTATCAGGTTTTGCCTGAGTGGCGATTCCCGGCGCAGGCAGGCGCGGAGGAGGCACCTGCCTGCGCCGGCATGACATGAAGCGGCTGGCATTCCAATGACAAGGCGCGCAGCGCCACCGGAGACAAGATGTCCCAGACCGACACGGGCGCACCGCCCGAAACCGGCGCAACCCGCGAACCCGGCCATGCCGGCGGCATCTGCCCGCCCAAGACCGCGCGCGGGCAGAAGACGCGCGAGGCGCTGCTGCGCGCGGCCGAGAAGGTGTTCGGTGAGAAAGGCTATTACGCCGCGTCGATCTCCGAGATCACGCAGGAAGCCAAGGTCGCGATGGGCACTTTCTACCTGTATTTCAAGGACAAGGAGGACATCTTCCGCGCGCTGGTCGCGCACATGCTGGAACTGGTGCGCGCCCACCTGCGCAAGCACGTTGCCGCCGCGGCCACCCAGATGGAAGCCGAGCGCCTGGGCCTGAAGGCATTTCTCTCTTTCGTTTCGCGCCACAAGAACCTGTACCGGATCGTGCTGGATTCGTACTCGGTGGACGAGACCATCTACAGCAGCTATTTCCAGGTGTTTGCCGAGCTCTACAGCCGGCGCCTGACGCGCGCCGAGGAGCAGGGCGAGATCGTGCCCGGCGATGCCGAGGTGCGCGCCTGGTGCCTGATCGGCATCAGCAACTTCCTGGGCATGCGCTATGCGCGCTGGAAGCGCCCGCCTTCGATGGAGAAGGTGGTCGACACCGCCTTCGACCTGATCTCGCACGGCCTGCAGCCGCGATGAACGCTGACGCAGAACCCCTGGTGCAGTGGGAGCGCGCCGTCGATGGCGTGGCGCTGCTGCGCCTGAACCGGCCGCAGCGGCACAACAGCCTGGTGCCCGAGTTGCTGGAAGCGCTGCTCGCCGCGCTGGACGAGATTGAAGCCGACCCGGCGATCCATGCCGTGGTGCTGACGCATGCCGGGAAAAATTTCTCCACCGGCGGCGATGTCGCGGCATTCGCTGCGCAGGGCGACGCGATAGCCAGCTACGCCGACCGGCTGCTGGCACTGCTGAACCGTTCGATCCTGCGCCTGGCAGCGCTGCGCTGCCCGGTGGTGGCGGCCGTGGAGGGCTGGCTGACGGGCGGCTCGCTGGGTTTGGTGCTGGCGTGCGACATGGCGGTGCTGGCGCGGGATGCGCGCATCGCGCCGTACTACACGGTGGTTGGCTTCAGCCCGGACGGCGGCTGGACCGCGATGCTGCCGCAGCTGGTCGGCACGCCGCGGGCGCGCGCGTGGCAGCTGAACAATACGATCGTCGCCGCGCCGGAGGCAGAGGCACTTGGCCTGGCCACCGCGCTGGCCGCACCGGGTTCGGCCGAGGCCGATGCCGCGACGCTGGCGCGCGGCGTCATGCGCAAGGTGCCGGGCAGCGTGGCCCGCACGCGCGCGCTGTTGCGCTGGGACGCCGACACCCTGGCGGCCGGCCTTGAGCGGGAGCGCGCGGCCTTTGTCGCACAGATCGCCAGTGCCGAGACCGCCGACGGCATGCGGCGCTTCCTGGCAGGGCGCGCGCGCGAATAGTCTGTAGAGCTTTCCCAGGCAGTTGCAGCAGGTTTCATCCAGACAAACACAAACGAGACCGAACACAGGAGACAGCAATGCAACGCAACCCACTCGCCGTACGTGCCCTGGTCATGGCCGCCGGCCTGCTTGCCGCCGGCACCGCGCTGGCCAAGGACATCCGCATCGCGCACGTCTATGACAAGACCGGCGCGCTCGAAGCCTACGCCAAGCAGACCCAGACCGGCCTGATGATGGGCCTGGAGTACGCCACCAACGGCACCATGACCGTCAACGGCAACAAGCTGGTGGTGATCGAGAAAGACACCCAGGGCAAGCCGGACGTGGCCAAGGCCCAGCTGGCCGCCGCCTACAGCGACGACCGCGCCGATATCGCGGTCGGCCCCACCTCTTCCGGCACCGCGCTGGCGATGCTGCCGGTGGCAGAGGAATACAAGAAGGTGCTGCTGGTCGAACCCGCGGTGGCCGACTCGATCACCGGCGACAAGTGGAACCGCTATATCTTCCGCACCGGCCGCAATTCGTCGCAGGACGCAATCTCCAACGCCGTGGCGCTGGACAAGCCGGGCGTGCAGATCGCCACGCTGGCGCAGGACTACGCTTTTGGCCGCGACGGCGTCAAGGCCTTCAAGGGCGCGCTGAAGAACGCCAGGATCGTGCACGAGGAATACCTGCCGACCAGTACCACGGACTTCACCGCAGGCGCGCAGCGGCTGTTTGATTCGCTCAAGGACAAGCCAGGCCGCAAGGTGATCTTCATTATCTGGGCCGGTGCCGGCAACCCGTTCAAGATCGCGGATCTGGATCCCAGGCGCTACGGCATCGAGATTGCCACCGGCGGCAACATCCTGCCGGCGATGGCCAGCTACAAGAACTTCCCGGGCATGGAAGGGGCCACGTACTACTACTTCGGCATCCCCAAGAACAAGGCCAATGAGTGGCTGGTGTCCAACCACTACAGCAAGTTCAAGGCGCCGCCCGACTTCTTCACGGCCGGCGGCATGACCGCGGGCATCGCGCTGGTCGAGGCGCTGAAGAAGACCAGCGGCGAGACCGGCACCGAGAAGCTGATCACGGCGATGGAAGGCATGTCATTCGACACCCCCAAGGGCAAGATGACCTTCCGCAAGGAAGACCACCAGGCCATGCAGTCGATGTACCACTTCAAGATCAAGGTGGATCCGGCCTTCGCCTGGGGCGTGCCTGAGCTCGTGCGCGAGATCAAGCCCGAAGAGATGGCCGTGCCCGTGCGCAACCACCGCTGATGAACGCGCCAGCCTCCTTCGCCCGGTCCGTGCCGGCGCCGTCGCAGCCGGCCGCCGGGCACGCCGGCGCGACTGCCGTCGGGGCGCAGCCGCTGCTGGAGACGCGCGGCCTGACCATCCGCTTTGGCGGCCACGTGGCCGTCAATGCGGTGTCGTGCGCGTTCCGGCCCGGCGAGCTGACCTGCATCGTCGGCCCAAACGGCGCCGGCAAGACCACGTATTTCAACCTGGTCTCGGGCCAGTTGCCGCCCACGGCCGGGCAGATCCTGCTGGATGGCGAGGACGTGACGCGCCTGCCGGTGTCGCAGAAGACGCGCCGCGGCATCGGCCGCGCCTTCCAGCTGACCAGCCTGTTCCCGCAGCTGTCGGTGCTGGAGAACGTGCGCCTGGCGGTGCAGGCGCGCCAGCAGCGCGGCCTCGACCTGTTCTCGATGTGGACCAGCCACCGCGACGTGCAGGCGCAGGCCATGGCGATCCTGGAGCGCGTGGCGCTGGCCGGCAAGCGCCAGCTGACGGTGGCCTCGCTGCCGCACGGCGACCAGCGCAAGCTGGAGGTCGGCATCCTGCTGGCGCTGCAGCCGCGCGTGTTCATGTTCGACGAGCCCACCGCGGGCATGAGCGTTGATGAAGTGCCGGTGATCCTTGACCTGATCCGCGAGATCCGCCAGGACCGCAGCAAGACCGTGCTGCTGGTCGAACACAAGATGGACGTGGTGCGCTCGCTGGCCGACCGCATCATCGTGCTGCACAACGGCACCCTGGTAGCCGACGGCGACCCGGCCGAGGTGATCGCCTCGCCGGTGGTGCAGCAGGCTTACCTGGGCATGCCGGAAGAGGAGGGCAGCCATGGCTGACGCACAAGCAACCGGGCCGATCCTGCGGCTGCAGGGCGTGCAGACCCATATCGGCCCGTACCACATCCTGCACGGCGTGAGCTTCGAGGTGCCGCGTGGCGGCGTGACCATGCTGCTGGGGCGCAACGGTGCCGGCAAGACCACCACGCTGCGCACCATCATGGGCCTGTGGCAGGCCAGCGCGGGCACGGTGACCTTTGACGGCACCGACATCACGCGCCACAGCACGCCCGCGATCGCGCAGGCCGGCATTGCCTACGTGCCGGAGAACATGAGCGTGTTCTCCGACCTGACCGTGGCCGAGAACATGCGCCTGGCAGCGCGCACCGGCGCCATCGACGAGCGCCGGCTGGACTGGGTGTTCCGCATGTTCCCGGCGCTTAAGACCTTCTGGCAGCAGCGCGCCGGCGTGCTGTCGGGCGGGCAGAAGCAGATGCTGTCGGTGGCGCGCGCCATCATCGAGCCGCGCCAGCTGCTGATCGTCGACGAGCCCACCAAGGGCCTGGCGCCGGCCATCATCCAGAACATGATCCATGTGTTCCGCGAGCTCAAGCAGACCGAGGTGTCGATCCTGCTGGTGGAGCAGAACTTCCATATGGCGAAGTCGGTGGGGGATACGGTGGCGGTGATGGACGATGGGCGGACGGTGCACACGGGAACGATGGCGGCGCTGGCTGAAGACGAGTCTCTGCAGCAGAAGCTGCTGGGGCTGTCGCTGGCTGCGCACCAGTAAGGCGGGACAATACACATGACCACTTCAACGACTTTGCCGGCCGCCGCACCGTCGGACCTGCCCAAGGTGTGCCTCGACTGGACCCCGCTGGCGCTGGCGCCGCTGCTGATGCTGCTTGCCTATCCGCTGGTCGGCAGCCCGTCGACCTGGCTCACGCTGACCATTGCCGGCCTGGCGATGGGCATGATCATCTTCGTCGTCTCCTCCGGCCTGACGCTGGTGTTCGGCCTGATGGACGTGCTCAACTTCGGCCACGGCGCCTTTATCGCGCTGGGCGCCTACGTGGCGGCGTCGGTGCTGCTGCCGATGGCGGGCTGGGTCGAGGCCGACAGCCTGGCGCAGAACCTGGCCGTGTTTGCGCTGGCAATCGCGGCGGCCATGGTGGCCGCGGGCGCGGTCGGGCTGTTCTTCGAGCGCGTGGTGGTGCGCCCGGTCTACGGCCAGCACCTGAAGCAGATCCTGATCACGATGGGCGGCATGATCGTGGCCGAGCAGCTGATCAAGGCAATCTGGGGCCCCGAGACCATCGCGCTGCAGGTGCCCACCACTTTCCGCGGCGCGGTGCTGCTCGGCGATGCCGCCATCGAGAAATACCGGCTGATCGCGATGGCGCTGGGGCTGGTGATCTTTATCGCCATGCTGTTGCTGCTGAATCGCACCCGCATCGGCCTGCTGATCCGCGCCGGCGTGGAGAACCGCGAGATGGTCGAAGCGCTTGGCTACCGCGTGCGGCGCCTGTTTATCGGCGTGTTCGTCGCGGGTGCGGCGCTGGCGGGGCTGGGCGGGGTGC